>NZ_JBOFOC010000161.1:0-11825 GCF_051659245.1 Microbulbifer sp. | reverse complement strand
TTTTTGTGTGGTTTTGGCCCGCTCCTACAGGGGTGAGCAGTTACTTTTTGATTTCAATAACGTTTCAGACCGCATGAGGCATAGACTGGCTGTGAGCGCGGAAGAATGTGCCTGGTATAACCATAAATATATACAAACTCTAAGGAAGGTATTGTGAAAAAACTATCTATCACACTGCTTATATCCGTTTTGCTTGGTGGCTGTGAATCCACCCCGACTACACAGATCAGCCAGTTTGGTGCGACGGTTGATTCGCTGGCGGAGAGGATTGATGCCGTATACGGAGAGTATCGCAAATCCAGGAACGAGGAGACGATTTCCACTCTGGCGATGAGGCATCTGGGCCCCTTGTCCGCGGAGCAGAAAAGGCTGGGCCTGGTGACGGCTCCGCTGTCACAGAGGGACCTGAGTCAGGTGGTTACCTCTGCGGAGCGGGATTTGAAGAAGACCACTTTTATTTCCCAGGCGAACAAATACCTGGGGGTTTACGGCAAAGCGCTTTCACAACTTGCCGCCACCACCCCGAGATCCGAAATCGATTTGGCGTTCGCCGATTTCAATACCGCGCTGGGAGGGCTGAATAACAGCTACAGCGAGCTGAAGGGGGAGGCGCTGTTTGAACAGGAGGATGCGGCGAGAAACCTGCGTTACAGCGCAATGCTGGCCAGTCTCTACATCGATAAGAAACGCAAAGATGCGCTGAAGGAGCTGGTCCTGGATGCGGACCCCTATATCCAGGTTATTTGCGATGAAATAGATAGCGCACTGGATTCCAGCCCTATGGCCGTAGGGATCCAGGCTTTCAGGAAGGCAATACTGGCCAATGAAATGGAGGCATTTAACTTCCATCCCCACCGGGAGGCTTCCGCGGAATGGCGCCGGGCGGAAATCCGCCGCTTTCTCGAGCTGCAGGAGTCGGCGAGTTACTCCAAGTTGCTGGTGCAGCAGGCCCAGAAGAGTGTGCGGGCGATCAAAAAATCCCACGCCGTACTGGCCGGCAAGCTGCAGCGGGACAAATTCAGTACCGAGCAGGTTGCCTATCTGATTGGCGAATTGCGCGAACTCGATTCGCACTACGACGATTACGAGGAGCTGTTGGCGAACTGCCGGGATCTGGCCATGGATGACAACGGCTTACTCGAATGCCAGGACGTGAAATCTTCAACGGAATCTCAACAATAAAGAAAGGGAATGGAGGCGAAAAATGTCACAACAACTAATAACGGAATTGAACCTGGCCTGCGATGAAATAAACCATTTGATCGTTATTACTCCCGATGCCGGAGTACGCGCAGGCCTCCAGGAAAAGCGCAGTGAACTGTTACAGCTCCTGGACGATGAGATCATGCAACAGGTCAGTGAAAGCTCTCAGGAATTCAGCGATGCACTGTCTGCATTGCGCGAGTCGACCAGCCGTGCGCAGGAGGCCAGGCGGGAGCTGGAGGAAGATGCGGCCAAGATTGAAAAGGCCGCTGAGACGGTGGAGAAGGTTGCGGATGTTCTGGCCAAATTAGGCCAGGTGGTTACCCTGGTATAAACCCTCCCGCGGGGTAACTACTCACCCCGACAGTCCCCTCTCCCCCTTTTAGGGAGAGGGGGAGCCGGTCAGCGCCCCCCCCGGCCCGTGGGATAAAACTATTGTTCCAGCGAGTTCAGCAGCTTGTGCGCACAGCGGGCGTGCAGGAACAGCAGGATACCGGCGGTGGCCAGGTAGGCCGGGAGCCAGCCGGCATAGCCCTGCAAATAGAGGATGGCCGAGGGAAATACCACCACCAGCAGGTAAAAGATACCCCAAAAGATGCGGGCCACGGGGGAGTGATGGAGCCGAAACCAGGCCGGCCAGCCGCCGGCGATATGGAAGAGTTCCGTTTCGCCGCCGGCGGCGCGGTTCAGTACCCGTTCCAGTTCGCGCATACGCGCCAGGTGAAAGAAGAATATCGACTGCTTGAACAGGTCGAAGAACATCACCAGTGCAATCACCAGTAACAGTACCAGGAAGCCAACCGGAGTTACCGGCTGCTGCAGGCGGCTGTCCAGTTCGAGCAGGCGCGCGAGCGGGTCCCAGGCCAGCAGGCTGCCGATGGCGCCGAACAGACGGATATCCCCCAGGGCGTGCTGGATATAGTCGTTGCAGGTGGTGTTGAGCCGGACGTACTCCCGGTAGACCCTGTCCAGGGCGGCTTCGTCCGGCTCTGTGGTGTCGTCAGGGTGCACGGCAGACCAGGCAGCGCACGTAGAGCGCGCGCGGATCGCGGTATTCGCGCAGTTCGGCAATCGGCGCCAGCACCGGTTGCAGGGTATTCAGCCAGGCGCCCAGGGGCAGGTTGGCCTCGATGCTGGCGGAGATGCGCGCGTCGACATTCTCCGCCAGGGCGCGCAGGAGTTTCTCGCCGGGGGTGAGTTCGCGCCGGATTTCCACCAACTGGTAATCCTCCACTTCCGCCAGCTGCGCGGCGCCGGCGACGGCGTCGTTGAGGTTGCCCAGTTCGTCCACCAGCCCAAGCTGTTGCGCGGCGCGACCGGTCCACACCTGGCCCTGGGCGATCTTGTGGACTTCTTCCGGCGTGCTGCCGCGGGCCTCGGCGACGATGCGCAGGAAGCGCGCGTAGGTGTTCTCCACCCCCTGCTGCAGCACATTGGCGGCGGCGGGTGGGAGCGGGCGGTCGAAGCGCATGGTGCCGGCCAGGTCGGAGGTGCCGACACCGTCGTTGTAGATGCCCAGGGATTCCAGGGAGTCCTCGAAGGTGGGGAAGGCGCCGAAGACGCCGATGGAGCCGGTGATGGTTGAGGGGGAGGCCCAGATGCGGTCGCCGCCGGTGGCAATCCAGTAGCCGCCGGAGGCGGCCACGCTGCCCATGGAGATCACCACCGGAATATCCTCGGCGCGGGTGGCGAGCAGTTCCTGGCGGATGGCTTCCGAAGCGAAGGCGGAGCCGCCGCCGCTGTCGATGCGTAGCACCAGGGCTTTGACTTTATTTTCCCGTGCCTTGCGGATCAGCTGGCCCAGGCTCTCGCTGCCGATCTGGCCCACCGGTGCCTCGCCGTCGACGATAGTGCCGCTGGCGGAGATCAAGCCAACCTGTGGGGCTTCCGACGTTGGGATATGGAGGAGTTTCTGGTTGCGCAGGTAGGCGCCGGCGTCGATGGATTTGTAGCTCTGCTTGTCGTCGTTGGCGCCGATGGTTTCCTTGAGTTCCTCGATGGCGGCGCGGCGGCTGGCCAACTGGTCGACAAATTTATACGCCAGGGCGGCCTCGGCCCAGCTGCCGTCGTGTTCTTTCAGGTTCTGCGGCAACTGCTCGATAAAGATGTCCACGGCCTCCGGCGGCAGGTTGCGCAGGCCGGTGACCTGTTCCGTGTATTCACCCCAGAGTTCGTGCAGCCAGCGCTGGTTGTTCTCGCGGGAGGCGGGGGACATGTCGTCGCGGGTGTAGGGCTCGATAAAGTCCTTGTAGTCGCCCACGCGGAAGACGTGGAAATTGATTTTCAGCTTGTCCAGGGCGCTTTTGAAGTAGTTGCGGTAGGCGCCGAAACCGGTGAGCAGCACCGAGCCCATGGGGTTGAGGTAGACTTTGTCGGCGTGGCTGGCGAGGAAATACTGGGCCTGGGTGTAATTGTCGCCGACCGCGTAAATGGGCTTGTCCGCAGCCTTGAAGCGCTGCAGCGCCCCGCCCACTTCCTCCAGTTTGCTCAGGCTGGCGCCCACCAGGCTGTCCAGTTCCAGCACCAGGGAGGAGATGCGCTTGTCCTTGGTGGCGTTGTCGATAGCATCCACCAGGTCCTTGACCCGGGTTTCCGCGGGTGCCTGGGGGCCGCCGAAGAACGCCGGCAGACTGGAGGGCTGGGAGAGTTCGTCCACCAGGTAACCGCTCGGCGCCACGCGCAGGGCGGCGCCCTGGGGGATCACCAGTTGCTCGTCTTTGCCGAAGATGAGAACGCCGATAAACAGCAACAGCAGCAGGAACAACAGGTTGGTGAGCACCCGGCGAAGCCAGGTGATGGCCCCGCCGATGGCGCCAAAAAATCTGCGGGTAAATCCTTTGTGATGGGTTGCTTCAGTCAAACCTCGGTGCTCCTTGTGCAGGGTCTACATTCGCTTTTCAAACAGCTATCAACCCTTCGGGCCAATAGCGCGGCACAGAGATGTGCCGCCGCCGGTCACAGGCCGGCGGCGATCAAACAGATCGGGAATGATCTGTTTGATCGCGAGGTAAAGAGAGCATTCGCTGCCAGCGGCTGGTCATCATCGCGGAGATAAACAGGGTAAAGCTTAACAGCAATAGTACGCCATCCTGCCAGCCGCGCCCGGGCATCATTACGTCGACAATACTGGCGGTGATATACAGCAGGAGGATAAAGCAGAGCCACAGGTAGCTGCGATAGTGCCCTTTCAGCAGCCCGGGCAGTACCAGCAGCAGGGGCAGTGTCTGCAGTATCCACCACTTGACCGAGCCGCCGGGCAGGAACAGGTTCCACACCACAAACAATAGCAGCAGGCCCAGGTAGCAGATCCAGTTCAGGTATCTGGCGAATTGCAGTTTGCGTTTCAGGGGGTTCACATCCGGCTCCGCAATTGGCTGGCAAGGGTACCGATGCGCGCACCCAGGGCGCGGCACAGGGACTGCTCTTCGGTGCTCAGTTCACCACCGCTGCGGCTCGCCCAGTGGGAGGCCCCGTAGGGGGTGCCTCCGCTTTTCGTATGCATCAGGTCCGCCTCGGAGTAGGGGATGCCGGCGATCAACATGCCGTGGTGCAGCAGCGGCAGCATCATGGAGATGAGGGTGCTTTCCTGGCCGCCGTGCAGGCTGCCGGTGGAGGTGAACACCGCGGCGGGTTTGCCCGCCAGGCTGCCGTCCAGCCACATGTCGCCGGTCTGGTCGAGGAAGTGTCGCAGCGGCGCGGCCATATTGCCAAAACGGGTGGGGCTGCCCAGCAGCAGGCCGGCGCAGTTGCGCAGCTCCTCTGCGGTGCAGTAGGGTGCGCCCTCATCGGGAACCGGTGGCAGGCTGGCCTCGGTATCCGGGGAGACCCGCGGTACCGTGCGCAGGCGCGCGGCGATACCGGAGGATTCCACCCCGCGAGCCAGCTCCGCGGCCATCCTCGCGGTGGCGCCGTTGCGGCTGTAATAGAGGATAAGAACGTAGGCTTCCGCATGCTCCGCCGGGGACATCAGAGCAGCTCCAGCACGTTTTCCGGCGGCCGGCCGAGCACTGCCCTGTCGCCTCTGACCACGATGGGGCGCTGGATCAGCCTGGGGTGTTGGGCCATGGCGTCGAGCAGTTGCTCCTCGCCCAGTCCGGGGTCCTTGAGTTGCAGGGCCTTGTATTCGTCCTCACCAGTGCGCAGCAGGTCGCGGGCGGGGATGTCGAGTTTTTGCAGCAGACTGGCGAGGGTCTTCCTGTCCGGCGGCGTCTCCAGGTAGAGTACTACCTCCGGATCGATACCTTTCTCCTGCAGCAGTTGCAGGGTCTGACGGGATTTTGAACAGCGGGGGTTGTGATAAATCGTCCACATTGAGGCGGTATCCTGCTAAGGTTTGGCGTATTCTAACCGAGTGTGCCGACTCTTACTAAGAGCCTGCGCCTCTCGGCCTGTAAGCGAGGTCAGTGGCGGCCCTGCTGCCGGTGGCCGTTTGTTCCACAGCCTGATCGGCAAATGTTTCACAAACGGCCACCGGCATCAGGGCCTTCGCATTTAAGCAGGGCCAGTGGCGACCCGGCGGCCGTTGGTTCCACAGCCTGACCGGCAAATGTTTCACAAACGTCACCGGCATCAGGGGCTTCGCATTTAAGCAAGGCCAGTGGCGACCCCGCTGCCGGCGGCCGTTTGTTCCACAGCCTGATCGGCAAATGTTTCACAAACGGCCACCGGCATCAGGGTCTTCGCATCAGGTTTTGGTATTCTTATCGGTCCTGGCGCGAGCAGTGCGCCTGTACGTCCAATTAACGGAAAAATGAAAAATAATGACGGAATCCATTCATCGCTGGCGACGCTTCCTCACCTCCCTGTGGACGCTGTTCAACGAAAAGAACTGCCGCCAGCACGCCGCCGCGCTTACTTACATGACCCTGTTCGCCATAGTGCCGCTGGTCACCGTGAGCTATGCCATGCTGTCGCTGTTTCCGGATTTCGCCGGGTTGGAGAGCCGGCTGCAGGCGCAGATATTCGAGCACTTCGTGCCGGAGAGCGGGCGCGAGGTGCAGGAGTATATCAGCAACTTCTCCACCCAGGCCCAGCGACTTACCGGCGTTGGCGTCGCTATCCTGCTGATAACCGCGGGGCTGATGCTGCGCAATATCGAGGTGACCTTCAACTCCATCTGGGATATTCCCCGGGGCCGGCGCGGGGTTTCCAGCTTCCTGCTCTACTGGGCCATCCTCAGTATGGGCCCGATTCTGTTGGGCGCGGGACTGGCTGCTTCCACCTATCTGTTTTCGCAAAAAATATTTTCGCCGGAGGACGATAGCCTGGGCGTGATGCCCATTGTGCTGGGAGTGCTGCCGTGGATATTTACCGCCACCGCCTTTACCCTGCTGTTCGTCGCCGTGCCCAACTGCCGCGTGCCGTTGCGCCACGGTCTGGTGGGTGGGGTGATCACCGCTTTTGCTTTTGAGGCGGCGAAGAATCTGTTTGGGGTTATGGTCGCGCGCAGTTCGGTGCAGGCGGTTTACGGTGCATTTGCCTTTGTGCCGCTGTTTCTGATCTGGGTTTACCTGATGTGGATGATCGTGCTGGCGGGCTGTGTGCTGGTGCGCACCCTGTCCGCGTACCATGCGGCGGCCCAGGGCCGGAAATATTCCGATGTGGTGGCCACACTGATACTGCTGTGGGAATTCTTCAAGAAATACCAGGAGGGGCAGCCGCTGCGCGACCAGGATATTTCCCGCGCCGCGATCAAACCCTCCCAGTGGCGGCGTATCCGGCAGATACTGCAGGACAGGAAAATGATCACGCAGACGGAGCGCAACGATTACGTACTGTCGCGGGACCTGGATTCCACTTCGCTGATGGAGTTGGTGGAATGGTTGAACCCGGCGCTGGCGTCCCTGCACAACCATCGGGAACTGCACGGCCAGCCCTGGTACCGGGAGGTGGAGAAGCGCTTCGCCGAGTCGCAGGAGTTTGCCAGCGAACGCCTGGCGCTGGATCTCGGGGAGCTGTTTCGCACGGCACTGGATAAAGAGGCGCTGGATAAAGAGAACGAGCCGGAACAGAATTTCGGGCGCGAGACGAAAACGAAAAAGATGGGTGGAAAAGGCAGTGGCAAGGGGAAGTCTGACGGGGGTTCTGAAGGTGGCCTTGCTGTGGTTGACCGCCGCAACAAGCGGGTGTGATTCCGGTGCGGAGCCGCTGGCGGACATCGACGGTAACAAGATAGAGACCGATGGCCGGGTGCTGTTGGTGAACTACTGGGCCGAATGGTGCGCGCCCTGTCGCGAGGAGATTCCCGAACTCAACCGCTTCGCCCGCGAGGCGGAGGGGGTACTGGTGCTGGGAGTCAATTACGACCAGCCGCCCGCGGAGGCCACCCGTAAGCAGATGAAAAAACTCGGCATCGAATTCCCGGTGCTGTCCGCCGACCCGGCGGCCCGCTGGGAACAGGCGCGTCCGACCGTGTTGCCCAGCACCTTTGTAATCGGCGTCGATGGCCACTGGCGGGCGACCCTGGTCGGACCGCAGACGGAGGAGAGTCTCCACGCGGCGGTGGCCTCCCTGTCGGCGGAGGGCGGGTGAAGGCCCTGGCTCTAATGGCGCTGACTTAAGCGCAAATGGCCTTATTTGTAGGGTGGATAAGCGAAGCGCATCCACCGTTACAAGGCCTGGGGCGGCGGATGCGCTTCGCTTATCCGCCCTACGGCAGCCGGAAACCGCTTAAGTCAGTGCCATTCGGCCCTGGCTCTCCAGACTCACTGATACGATTTTCCCGGGCGCGCACCTTATGCAACTCAGTTCGTTTTCCCTGCTGCTGTTCTTTGCCGCACTCCTGTGGCCGCTGTTTCGCTGGCACCGTCGGCACGAGAGGCTGGCGCCGGCGGTGTTTGCCGGGCTTTTGCTCGGCGTGGCCTTCGGTGGCCTGTTGCAACTGGCGCGGCGCTGGGGCGCCGATCCCGCCGAAGTGCTGCCGTGGATCGGGGTGTTGGGGGATGGCTATGTGAATCTGCTGCACCTGCTGGTGATGCCACTGGTGCTGATCTCCATCCTCGGCGCGGTGGTCAGGGTGAGCAACACCCAGGCCCTGGGCAAGATCAGCGTGTCGGTGCTGGCGGTGCTATTGGGCACCACCGCGGTGGCGGCGCTCGTTGGCGTGCTGATGGCGCAGCTGTTCGGCCTTTCCGCAACCGGCTTGGTGGAGGGCGCGCGGGAGGCGGCGCGGGTGGAAATGCTCAGCCAGCGCATGGGCCAGGTGAGCGGTCTGTCAATTCCCGAAATCCTGATTTCCTTTGTTCCCAGAAATATTTTCTCCGACCTGGCGGGCAGCCGCGATACCTCGGTGATTGCCGTAGTGGTGTTTGCGGTGCTACTCGGCCTGGCGGCGCTGGGCGTGCGCCGGGAGCACCCGGAAGAGGGGGCGCAGATCGAGAATTTTGTGCATTTGGCCCAGGTCTGGGTGATGAAACTGGTGCGCCTGGTGATGGCCTTTACCCCCTACGGGGTGATGGCGCTGGTGGCGGCGCTGATCGCAAAATCCAGCTGGGCGGATATCTTCAACCTGTTCAGTTTTGTATTGGCCTCCTTTGCCGCCATTGCGTTGATGTTCGTGGTGCACGGCCTGTTGTTACTGGTGAACGGTATCAGTCCGCTGCACTATTTCACCAAGGTGTGGCCGGTGCTGGTGTTCGCCTTCAGCTCCCGTTCCAGCGCGGCGACCATTCCCCTCAACGTGGAGACCCAGATCGACGAACTGCGCAATTCGCCGGCGATCGCCAACTTCTCCGCCTCCTTCGGCGCCACCATCGGCCAGAACGGCTGCGCCGGTATCTACCCGGCCATGCTGGCAGTGATGGTGGCGGTGCCCATGGGGATCGACGTACTCGATCCCGTCTGGCTCGCCACCCTGGTAGCGGTGGTGGTGATCAGCTCCTTCGGCATCGCCGGAGTTGGCGGCGGGGCCACTTTCGCCGCGCTGGTGGTGCTGCCGGCCATGGGACTGCCGGTGACCATCGCCGCGCTGTTGATCTCGGTGGAACCGCTGATCGATATGGCGCGCACCGCGCTGAACGTCAACGGGGCCATGACTGCGGGTACATTGACGCAGCGATGGTTGGGTGTCGAACTTGATGTGCCGGAAGGACAGGGCGCGTAGCATACGGTTGGCCTGGTAGCTCAGCGGGGGGAAGACGTCGGCTTGATTTTTACAGGCTCGGAAATAACTTCCATAGTCAACTTATAACTTTCTGGGCCCATATTTTCCCTTTGTCTTATAGTTGAGCATAACGCCCACAGCCGTCCCGCGGAGGCCCGAAGGGTAGCATACTGCCTGTGATCGTTATGCATTGGCGACAAGATGGGCTAGATATATTGCCACAAAAATTAGCGGCACCCACAAAACAGGAGACCAATAAACTGGCACAGGCCTAGCTTTTCCCAGATTACGTCTTATTGACTCCCACCAAGGGAAAAATGCCATCAGAATCACGAATGTTGCAATACTAGCAAGCACCGAAAATATGGCAATGTAGGTAGCAGTACTACTTTGCTCACCACCAATGAACTCTGCAAAATATTGCCCTGCGCCAACTCCAAGCGGAATTAATGCGTAATTTCCAGACTTTTTAACAAATTCCTTTTTCATTTCTTACCACGATGGTTTGAGATGCATGGCGCCCGCGTAAAGCGCACGAGGTACCACGAGGTACGAGCGTCGCCTTTCACGCGCTTGTTCAACCAATTGGATAAGATCGCGGCTTCGCGCGATCTATCCTTATTCGTTAATTGGATACCTCAATGTACCACTTGGGCTTGATACGCCCGAAATCCCGGCGGATGTTTGATTTCAGTGCCTTTTTGGAATCCAGCACCTTTGCCTCGCCGTCTTCCCTGACAAACACAACCCAATGCCAGAATGGTTTGCCCTGCTCCATACGCCATTTAATAGCTATGAGGGCCCTGTCAGGAAGGCGCTCCCATGAATCGAATGGTGTTTCTTTGGCCGACACCGAGATGCCGAATTCCCGCAAAAGTTTCCGGACGTGCTCTGTCTCCGACCAGAGCGCCGTATCTGCGGCGTAAATACCCAGAGCATTTGCTTTTCGCTTGGCCTCAGCATAACTGACGCCTGCTAGAGCAGCGCTTGCAGCAATACCACAACCGGTTGTTTCTTCCTGGACGACTGGTTCCATGTCTCTACCAATTAACGCCTGAGCTAAGCGGCGGCCCACGCTGTTTTTGCGCGAAGCGCATAGCGTGGGCCGTCCGGCCCAGGCGTCAGCCTGGGCGTACTGGAGCGAATTGTTATGATTCTGGGCCACTAAGCCTCCGCCAACGCCTTAAGCTTTGCCAGAAAATTGTCTTTGAATGTCGCCTTCCGTTGACTGGCAAACTCGGCAGATTCCCTAGTGACCCTCTGAGAATTTTCTTTATCTTCAAACCAATTGTAAATTCTACTCATAAATATGGAAACAATGGTTTTTCCATTAGATTCTGTGATAGAAACCATTGCAACGCCTTGGGACTGCTCTCCCTTCTCCATACTAGGTAGATTGGCTAGTAGAATCATTTTCTGAGGGATGACCTTTACAACCTCGATGTAAAAGTCGCCATACAAATGGACCTTCTTGCCTTCTGAGACATCCTTAATCTCAGAATTACCACCAGCCATCCAAGGCATCCACTTACCCATCTCAACTACGTGTGGCCAAACTTCATCAGCAGGCCTATTTATAACCGTTTCAAAGTGATCCACGTAGTAGTATGAGTCACCTAAACTCGTTTCCAGCTCGTTAATTTGAGCAAGAGATGAGAGAGAAATAAGGCCTAAGCCAATGAAGCCCACTATTTTCCAAAGAATATTGTTATTCATTATATTTCCTTATTTTTAAAAATTTAAGCGCCGAGTAGCCGGGAGCCGTTACCGACTCCAAGCTCTCTAAGAGCCGTACGTGCGGGTTTCCTCGCATACGGCTCAAGCCCCTCAAAGGCTCTGGCTGAACCCGGTGATTTGACTCGTTATCAATTCTGTCTTGCACCATACGACGCCAAGAGGCATCCTGCAATATGGTGAGTCTCTGCGGTACATGGACTTCGTTGTAACGTTCTCGCCAAACCACCTTCGCGATACGCAACTGCAGCCGGTAGACATGGCAACGGGCTGTCTCGATGGCCATTGCTGGCCTATCGGTCTGGCTCGCCGTTCCCGCTGGGGGCGCACCGGCACTAGAACGCGGCCTGTCCGTCTCCGGGTGCTCCACGTACGCCGTCATTTGCTTTCCCCCACAAAACTGGTTCTCCAGCCTCTCTCGCGATGAGGCTCCAGCTGGACGTCTGCTCGCTTTCGCGCCGGGCAAAGTTGGAACCCGTATCCGTTCCATTACAGAACGGCCTTCGCTTCTTCCAGCCTCCTACACCCGCACCGCAATCGGCTCGCCTCACGACTCGCTTTCCGGTCACCCGGTACGATACGGGGTTATCGTGTTCCGTATAAATCTCCGGATAGGTTAGGCCCTGCCCGTCCCCCGGTGGAGCAACATCTGCGTGGCGGGACGTTAAAAGCCCGCCAGCCTGTCCACGCACCTTTTGGTTAAAGCCTGTCAGCACCTTAGGCTTCTTGCGCATAACGGGAGTGCAGCAGTTCACCTGGGTTGGCCATACTATCCATTCCTAGCCCC
>NZ_JBOFOC010000160.1:0-1045 GCF_051659245.1 Microbulbifer sp. | reverse complement strand
CCACCTCCATCACCGGGCACCGGTCTACGGAATGGTCCGGGTCCCCACAGCGCCAACAAGCCGGCCCAGGCCTTCCCGCCGCCCTGGCGGCAGGGAGTGGGCCCGTCCACTGACGTGAGGAGGGTGCGGCAGTTGAGGTGTAGTGTGGGTGGTGTGAGGCTCCGGGCGTGTCCACCGCGTTGGGCCTCCCGGCCGGGGCTCCAGCCCCATCGTGCGGACCGCTCCCATAGGCTCGCCCGCGCGCGAAGCCTCTCCCCGGCGTCGGCGGACGGGTCCGCGGGGTTGGGGTCGGTCGGAAACCCGGTGGGGGGAGTGAGACTGCCGGTAGAATGTCCCCGACTCCAGGGCACGCGACCAGGTGGTCTTCCGCCAGCTGGATGGCCGCGTCCAGCAACGTCGGGCGGTGGCACTGGACCCAGCTCGCTGTTTTCCTGGGTAGGCAGGTTGTAAATTGTTCCAGCACCACGCGATCGATGATCTTCCTGACTTCACTTCCCTCGGCCATCAGCCATTTGTGGCAGGAGTCCCGGAGCTGCTTAGCTTACAGGTAGGGCCGGCCTGTTTCTGCCAACCCCAGCGACCGAAATCGCTGGCGGTGCTGCTCAGGGCTCCGGCTGACCCGCTGGATGATGGCCTTCTTCAACTCAGCATAAACCAGGAGATTCTCCTAACAGGCGGAGGGCCCACTGATCCCCAGGCCATCTGCTGGACTCTGCCACTCGCTCGAAGAGATCCAGGAATGCCTCGGGATCGTCCTGTGGGCCCATCTTGGAGAGCACCAGGTCGGCGCGTGTCCCCGTCTGAACCTCCCGGTGCATCCAGCTCCGGAACGTCTCGCGGTCCTCGCGCTGTGCCTGGAGGACTGCCTGGAAACGCATATCCTGGTCCTCCCTCATCTGCAACAGCGCCCGGTGTTGTTCCTGGTGGAGGACCGCGAGCGATGAAATGACCTCCGCAAACGGCGAGCTGGTTGGGCTCGATCCACTGGCCGCGGCACTCCTACTTCCATCCATAATCCCGGGTTTCGGCACCAGTGTAACACGTT
>NZ_JBOFOC010000159.1:0-60474 GCF_051659245.1 Microbulbifer sp. | reverse complement strand
ACGTAGCCGGCTACGCCTGCGCAAATGCGCCTTGCACCTGGCCGCTTAGCGGCCCGCTGATATGACCATTTAATAGGAGACACCACACTAGATGCTGGTAGCCTTCCTGCTCAACAGTTTCCTGGTGGCGATGACAGTGCTGATCCACCACGAGGCGTTAAACAGTCTCTTTCTGTTGGGGCAGAAGTTTTCCGTCCGGCGCAATGCGGCAGTATTGATCGGCGTATTCGGCGCGCTGCTCGCGCATATTGTCGAGATGTGGCTGTTTGCCCTGGGCTATTTCTTTATGGTGCACTCGGATTACTTCGAGACCCTCGAGGGCAATTTCGACGGCAGCCTGATCGACTGCGCCTATTTCTCCTTTGCCACCTATACGTCCCTGGGGTACGGCGATATAGAGCCGATGGGCCAGCTGCGCTTTACCGCCGGCCTGGAGGCGCTCACCGGCCTGATGATGATCACCTGGACCGCGTCGTTTATGTTCCTGAAGATGCAGAAGTACTGGAAATACTGACGCCGCGGTCTTCGGGAGGGTTAATGCAAAGGCTGACCGCCAGCCCGGGCTTGGTAATGGTGCCTATCCTGCCAGAATCCGTGCTTTTCCCTGAGTGCTCTTCGCGGCAGCGTCCATTGGCTGCGCCTTCGGGCCCAGCATCGAGTGGCTGATCGCACTGCGCTTCGTTCAGGGAGTCGGCGCCGCCTCGGTGATGTCCATTCCGCGGGCGGTGACCCACGATCGCTGCACTACTGTGCTAAGCTGGTCGGCCCCAAACCGGCCATTTCACGGAGGACAGGAGTGGCAAGAAAACAAGAATCCAAGCTGGTAGCCACCCTGTTCGGGGCAATATTCTTCGCGGCCGGCCTCGGCTTTTTCGTGCTGTTTGTCGGCAAGACCCTGTTTGACCGTGTCGAGATGCGGAACTGGCAGCCGGTGCAGGCGTATGTGTTGAAGGCCGAGCTGGAATCCCACCAAAGCGATGACTCCACCACCTACAGGGTCGAGGCCAGCTATCGCTTCGGGTTTCGCGGTCGAAGCTACCGGGGTTACAGGGTCAATGTGTATACGGGTTCCGACAATATTGGCAGCTACCAGCAGGATATGTACCAGCACCTGTCCTACGCGCAGTTTCACGGCGACTGGGTGCGCGCCTGGGTGAATCCCGACAATCCCGATGAGTCTGTGATCGACCGCAACCTGCGCTGGGGAATGGTTCTTTTCCCCGGCATTCTGACCTCGGTATTCATGATTATCGGCGCCGGCATTATTTACCTGACCTGGCGCAAAAGACCGGCAGTGGAAGCCGCGGCCTTGTCGGAGAAACCCTGGCTCGCAAAGCCCGGGTGGTCGCCGGAGGGAATCTACTCCAACAACAGGGCGGCGCTGTGGTTCTGGTGGCTGTTCGCCCTTGTTTTCAATGGGTTCAGCCCGCCTATATTGATGGGGGTATCGCGGGAGCTGCGCAGGGGCAATTACCTGAGCCTGCTCGCCCTGGTTTTCGTCGCCGCTGGCTGCTTTTTACTGTACAAGGCCGTCAGGAAAACACTGGAACACTACCGCTTCGGCCGGATACCAGTGCTGCTGAATCCCTTTCCCGGCGAGATAGGCGGCAGGGTCTCCGGCTGGCTGGAATTCCCGCGTCGCTTCGGGCTCGGCGCCCAGTTCCATATCACCCTCAAGCAGATGACAACCACCACCACCCGCTGGGGCGAAGAGCGCGAAACTACCACCAGCTGCCACTGGGAGCTGGCGACCCGGGGCAAGGTCCGGAACGCCGGGCGCGGCTCGCGGGTGTATTTTGCCTTCGCGGTGCCCGAGGGCTTGCCCCAGTCCCGCGCCGACGATGGCGACGGCTGCTGGTGGGCACTGGACGTGAAAGGGGAGTTGTCGGGGGTGAATTTCGACCGCCGCTACGAAATCCCGGTATTCAGGACCCGTGCGACCGCGGCGGCCGCCAGTGAGCGCCATGCGCCAGTGCCGGAAACCGCTAACCAGAGCCTGGCGCGGCAGCTGGCCGGCGTGCGGGTGGCCGAGGCCCAGAAAGATTTCACCGCCCAGTTGGAGGCGCTGCTCGATATAGAGCAGCGCGACGGCGGCGTGCTGATCAGGCAGGCTCCGGGCAAGCAGAAGCTGGCCTGGCCACTGATCCTGTTCGGCATTGTGTTCGGCGCTTTCGGCATCGGCGCAGGCTACGCCGGTGCGCCGATTTTCTTTCCGATAGTATTTGCCGGCTTCGGCCTGCTGATCGGCGCTATCGGTGTCAATATGCGGGTCACCGGTTTCGAAACCCTGATCGACCGCGATGGCGCGACCCATAAACTGTTCCGTTTCGGCCGAGAGAAAAAACAGCGGTACTGGCCGCGCGCCAGCCTGCGCGGACTCTGCCTGAGGTGCAGCGGTTCCACCAGCGGCACCGACAAGGTCAGCGTCGAGTACTTCGATCTGCTGCTGCAGCGTGTCGGCGGTGAAACCGTCAAAATCAGCGGCGGCATAGCGGGGCGCCTGGCCGCCAGGCAGTTGCTGGAGAGCCTGGGAATGCTGACCGGCCTCCCCGCACTCAACGAGTATCAGAGCCGGATGCGGGGAAGGCGGGAACAGATGGAAGCCTGATCAGTAAAGCCCGCACAGCCGCGGGCCGCTTACGCCTCCCCGCCTTTGCAAATCCCCTTTCCCGTGGCACCCTTGTGCCCCTGCACCGGCGGGCATGTTCCGCCATATCAGGGCCGCACTCCGGGCCCCAAGACAACAACTACCCAAGAGAAGTACCCGCTTACATGGCCATCAAGAAAACCGCCCTCTACGCCTCCCTCTGGGCCAGCTGCGACCAGCTGCGCGGCGGCATGGACGCCAGCCAGTACAAGGACTATGTGCTCACCCTGCTGTTTATGAAGTACGTGTCCGACAAGGCCAGGGACAACCCCTACGCCATGATCCAGGTTCCCAAAGGGGCCGGCTTCGACGACATGGTCGCCCTCAAGGGGCACAAGGAGATTGGCGATAAACTGAACAAAATCATCAGCGCCCTGGCCGAGGAGAATGACCTCAAGGGCGTGATCGATGTGGCCGACTTCAACGACGAAGACAAGCTCGGCAAGGGCAAGGATATGGTGGACCGGCTCACCAAGCTGGTCGGCCTGTTCGAGGGCATGGACCTATCCGCCAACCGCGCCGATGGCGACGACCTGCTGGGGGACGCCTACGAATACCTGATGCGCCACTTCGCCACCGAGTCCGGCAAGAGCAAGGGCCAGTTCTACACCCCCGCGGAAGTGTCCCGCATCCTCGCCAAGGTGGTGGGCATCACCGGCGACACCCCCCAGTTCGCCACCGTCTACGACCCGACCTGCGGCTCCGGCTCCCTGCTGCTCAAGGCCAGCGACGAGGCCCCGCGCGGCCTGTCCATCTTCGGCCAGGAGATGGACAACGCCACCAGCGCCCTGGCGCGCATGAACATGATCCTGCACGACAACGCCACCGCCAAGGTCTGGAAGGGCAATACCCTCTCGGAGCCCCAGTGGAAGGACACCAACGGCCGGCTCAAGACCTTCGACTTCGCCGTGGCCAACCCGCCATTTTCCAACAAGAACTGGAGCAACGGCCTCAACCCCGCCGAGGACGAGTTCGGTCGCTTCACCTGGGGCGTGCCGCCGGAGAAGAACGGCGACTACGCCTTCCTGCTGCACATCCTCGCCTCGCTGAAGAGCACCGGCAAGGGCGCGGTGATCCTGCCCCACGGCGTGCTCTTCCGCGGCAACGCCGAGGCGCGCATCCGCGAGAACCTGCTCAAACAGGGTTATATCAAGGGCATCATCGGCCTGCCCGCCAACCTCTTCTATGGCACCGGCATCCCCGCCTGCATCATCGTGGTAGACAAGGAACACGCCCGGGCCCGCAGCGGCATTTTTATGATCGATGCCAGCAAGGGCTTTATCAAAGACGGCAACAAGAACCGTCTGCGCAGCCAGGACATCCACAAGATTGTCGATGTCTTCACCAAACAGACCCAGCTGCCGCGCTACAGCCGCATGGTGCCGTTGAGCGAGATAGCCGCCAACGACTACAACCTGAACATTCCGCGCTATATCGATGCCTCCGAGCCCGAGGACCTGCACGACCTCAGCGCGCACCTGCGGGGCGGCATCCCCGAGCGCGACCTGGACCAGCTAAAGAGCTTCTGGCGGGTATTCCCCAGCCTGCGTCGGACCCTGTTTGCGCCTTTTGATGAAGCGGGGCGCGACGGCTACAGCAGGGCGCTGGTGCAACCGGCCCAGGTCAAGGCCACACTGCTCGCGCACCCGGAGTTCACCGCCTTCCGCGATCGGGCGCTGCTGCCCTTCAGCCAATGGGCGGATGCCCAGCCGTTTTCAGCACTCAAGCGGGGCGATAAGCCCAAGGAATTTATCCACGGGATCTCCGAGGCACTGCTCGCCGCCTATATCCCCGTGCCCCTGCTCAGCCGCTACGACGTCTATCAGATACTGATGGACTACTGGGCGGAGACCATGCAGGACGATGTATACCTGATCGCCCAGGGCGGCTGGCGGGCCGCCGCGCAACTGCGCGTACTCTCGGCCAGGAAAGGCGAAAAGCTGCAGGAGACCCCGGACCTAGTGTTGAACAAGGTCAAATACAAGGCGGACGCCATACCCCCAAGGCTGATCGCCGAGTGTTTTTTTGCGGCGGAACTGGCGCAGGTCGATGCCGCCCAGCGCCGCCTGGACGCGGCCAGCGCGGAACTAGAAAGCTACCTGGAGGAGCAGGGCGGAGAAGAAGGGCTGCTCAGCGAGGCCGTCAACGACAAAGACAAGATCACCAAGGCGAGCGCCGGCGCGCGTCTGAAAGAGACCGCGGATGCCGAGGAAAAACAAGCGTTGAAACAGGCCAAGAAGCTGTTCGAGGCCGAGGCCGCGGCTAAAAAGGCCCTGAAAGAAGCGCAGGAAACACTGGATAAGTTGGTGCTGGCCAAGTATCCCAAGCTCAGCGAGCGGGAAATCCAAACGCTGCTGATCGACGACAAATGGCTCGCCAGCCTCGAAGCCGGTATCAACGCCGAGATAGAGCGGGTGACCCAGCAGCTGGCCAATCGGGTGAAGCAGCTGGAGGAGCGCTATGCCGAGCCGCTGCCGCAGTTGACCGCGCAGGTGGAAACGCTCAGCGACAGGGTGGCCGGGCATCTGCGGGCCATGGGACTGGAGTGGTAGTCATGGCGCAAAGTGATCAAGTGGCGGAGGCCAGCGCCAAGTATCTGGTGGACTTGCAGAAGGTGCAGCGGGCGGAAAGCGCCTGCCCGCCGGGCTACAAGCAGACAGAAGTGGGGGTGATTCCAGAGGATTGGGAAGTGAGAACTGTTGGCAGTTTCTCTCCATTTGTCACCAGCGGTTCCCGGGGGTGGGCTGAATATTACGCTGACTTCGGGAACCCTTTTATCCGCATCACGAACCTAAGTCGGGAATCCATTTATTTGGACTTGAGGGATACCAAATATGTTGCCCTCCCAAAAGAGTCAGCCGAGGGTAAAAGAACACAACTGTTGGATGGTGATATTCTCATCTCAATTACCGCGGATATAGGTATTATCGGTTACGTAAATGAAGAAATAGAAAAACCTGCGTATATTAACCAGCATATCGCTATGGTTAGGTTTGGCAGAAACGAGGTAGACACTAAGTTTCTTTCTTACTATTTGGCCAGCGAGTCGGTCCAAAAACTATTTAGGGGAGCTACAGATCAGGGCGCTAAGGCAGGGATGAACCTTGATGGTGTTCGAGCAATTAAATTTTCTTCACCGCCTCTATGTGAGCAAAGACACATTGCCAGTGCGCTTTCGGATACCGATGCCCTAATTGAAAGTCTGGAAAAACTGATCGCCAAAAAACAGGCCATCAAAGCCGCCACCATGCAGCAACTGCTCACCGGCAAGACCCGCCTGCCGCAGTTCGCCAAGCGTCCGGACGGCACGCCCAAGGGCACCAAGCAGAGCGAGCTGGGGGAGATTCCGGAGGATTGGAGAGCGGTTTCTTTGGCCAGTATCGGATCGTTTTCAAAAGGAAGCGGAATAAGCAGAGCAGAGGCAAACAGCGGTGAAATTCCTTGTGTTAGATACGGTGAGTTGTACACGAAGCACAATGACGTTATTCGAGAGTACTCCTCATTCATTTCGCGATCAGTAGCATTATCAGCTCAGAAACTGCAGCAGGGGGATATTCTCTTTGCTGGTTCAGGTGAGACTAAGGAAGAGATCGGGAAGGCGGCTGCCTTTCTGGACGAATTTGAGGCATACGCTGGCGGGGATATTGTGATCCTATCGCCCAGAAATTGCGACCCTGTCTATCTTGGCTACTGTCTCAATTCCCCCTATGTTTCCGTACAAAAAGCAAGTCGCGGACAGGGTGATGCCGTAGTCCATATCAGCGCTAGCGCGCTTAGTTCGGTGGCTATCATGCTGCCGGGGTCACTTGAGGAACAAGTAGCAATATCAACGGTTGTCTCTGAAATGGATCACGAGATCCACACCCTGCAACAGCGATTAGCCAAAACCCGCCAGATCAAACAGGGCATGATGCAGCAACTGCTCACTGGCAAGACCCGCCTGGTGCAACCAGAGGAGGCCACGGCATGACCCCCACACGCGGCTTTTACCGCATTATGGCCGGCCCCGGGAGCGCCCATGCCGAGGAGTGCTTCCGCGAGGGCTTTATCGGCGGCGACTGGGGTATCGAGGTCGATCTTACCGGCAAGTTGTCGGAGGACTGGCGGGAGTTCAATCGCGAGCTGATCCCCGTCTTCCTGCAGAGCAGGCCGGACAAGAGCAAGGTCACCGCCGGCCTCGCCTGCGGCATGCTGCACACCATCTGCAAGGGCATGCAGGCCGGCGACATAGTGCTCTGTCCCAACGGCCAGGGCCTCTACCGCGTGGGAGAGGTGGCCGGCGACTATTTCTATACGCCCGATGGCATACTGCCCCACCGGCGCAGAATCAACTGGTTCGACAAGGGCATAGCCCGCGACGAACTGAGCGAACCGGTCCGGAGGTCCGCCGGCTCCATCGGCACCGTCAGCAACCTGAGCAAATACGCCGACGAGCTGGAGAGCCTGCTCAAAGGCCAACAGCCGCCGGCGCTGGTGCACAGCGACGAAAACGTCGAAGACCCGACGGTATTCGCGCTGGAAAAACACCTGGAGGACTTTCTGGTCGCCAATTGGCAGTACACCGAACTGGGCCGGGACTACGAGATCTTCAGCGAAGACGGCGAACTGGTTGGCCAACAGTATCCCTCGGACACCGGCCCCATCGATATCCTCGCCATCAGCAAAAACCAGCAGACCCTGCTGGTGGTGGAGCTGAAGCGCGGCCGCGCCAGCGACGTGGTGGTGGGGCAGGTCCAGCGCTACATGGGCTACGTCAAAGAGGAACTGGCGGAACCGGGCCAGCAGGTGAGGGGCGTGATCATCGCCCTGGAAGATGACCTGCGCCTGCGCCGCGCCCTGAGCGTGACCGGCAATATCGACTTCTACCGCTACCAGGTGAGCTTCAAGCTGTTAAAAGACTAAAACCAGCATGAAAGAATCCCAGCACACCGAATTCAAGCGTCAATGGAAGGATGACTACCTGAGGTGGATCAGCGGCTTTGCCAATGCCGAGGGCGGTGTACTGTTGCTGGGGATGGATGATGACGGCCGGCCTATTGGCGTGCGCAATGCCGCCAAGCTGTTGGAGGATATTCCCAACAAGGTGCGCGATCTGCTGGGCATAGTCGTGGACGTAAACCTGCTGGAGCGCGACGGGCGGGATGTGATTGAGGTACGGGTGGAGCCCTATCCCTATCCCATCAGCTACAAGGGCGAATATCACTATCGCAGCGGTAGTACCAAGCAGGAACTGAAGGGCGCCGCCCTGGATCGTTTTCTGTTGCGCAGGCAGGGGCTGCACTGGGACGGTGTGCCGGTGCCCGGCCTCGAGGTCGGGGATCTGAACACTGCGGTCCTCAAGCGGTTCCGGCAGTGGGCTATCAACAGCCAGCGCCTGCCGGAGCAGGTATTGCAGGATACCGATGGGCTGCTGCTGGAGCGCCTGCGCCTGGTGAGCGGCGACTACCTCAAGCGGGCAGCAGCCCTGTTGTTCCATCCGGACCCGGAGCAGTATGTCACCGGCGCCTATATCAAGATCGGCTACTTTGAGCGCGGCCATGCGGACCTGCGCTACCAGGACGAAATCCACGGGGACCTGTTCGCCCAGGTTGATCAGGCACTGGATGTGCTGAGGCTCAAGTACCTGAAGGCCCTGATCAGCTACGATGGCCTGCACCGGCTGGAGACCTACCCCGTGCCCATGCCCGCCCTGCGCGAGGCCCTGTTGAATGCGGTGGTGCACAAGGATTACGCGAGTGCCATTCCCATTCAGATCAGCGTCTACCCGGATCGCCTGATGATCTGGAATCCAGGGGTACTGCCGGATAACTGGACGATGGCGGATCTGCTGGCCAAACATGCCTCCAAACCCTTCAATCCGGACATTGCCAATGTGTTTTTCCGCGCGGGCCTGATTGAGTCCTGGGGGCGGGGTATCGAGCGGATTGTAGATGCCTGTAAGAAGGGTGGCTGCCCCATTCCGGAGTGGAAGCTGGAAACCGGCGGCCTGTGGACGGTGTTTCACTACCCCGAGACCTACCTTGAAGAGTTGGCCGGTCAGGCCACTACTCAAGAATTAACCACGGAAGTCACCACGGAAGTCACCACGGAAGTGGGGAGATTGTTGAAGGCGATGCAAGGGGAGATGTCCCGCCAGGATATCCAGCGGGCTTTGGGTTTGGCAAATGCCGAGCATGTGCGGAAGGCCTATATTGCCCCCGCTTTGGAAATCGGGGTGATTGAGATGACAATGCCGGACAAGCCCAAGAGCTCCAAACAGAAATACAGGATCACAGCCAAGGGAAAGCAGTTGCTATGAGCAATGTCGGCCAACGGGAGCGCATTACCCAGAATCGCGTAATCAAATTGTTCCAGGAGGACCTGGGCTATCGCTACCTGGACGATGGGCTGGAGCGCGACAACAACCGCAATATCGAGCCGGAAATCCTCTCCGCCTGGTTGCGGGGCTGCGGTGTCAGCGAGGCGCTGATCAATCGCGCCCTGCGCCAGTTGGATGATGCGGCTTCCCTGGGAGAGGGGAAAAAGCTCTACTACGCCAACAAGGAGGTCTACCGCCTGCTGCGCTACGGGGTAAAGGGCAAGGAGGGCACTGGCGAGCTGAACCAGACTGTGTGGCTGGTCGACTGGCAGAACCCCGAGAATAACGACTTCGCCATCGCCGAAGAGGTGTCCGTCAAGGGCGAAAACAAGAAGCGCCCGGATGTGGTGCTCTATGTAAACGGCATAGCGCTGGCGGTGCTGGAGCTGAAGCGTTCCTCGGTGTCGGTTTCCGAGGGCATTCGCCAGAATCTGGACAACCAGAAAAAGGATTTTATCCGCAACTTTTTCACCACCGTGCAGCTGGTGCTGGCCGGCAACGACACCCAGGGGCTGCGTTACGGCACCATAGAAACGGCGGAGAAATATTACCTGGAGTGGAAGGAGGAGCGCTTTCCCAGTCCCTACGAGAGCCCACTGGATCAGCACCTGTGCCTGCTGTGCGGCAAGCGCCGCCTGCTGGAGCTGGTGCACGACTTTATCGTCTTTGATGCCGGTATCAAGAAAATCTGCCGCCACAACCAGTATTTCGGCGTGCGCGCCGCGCAGGAGCGTATCTACCGCCGCGAGGGCGGCATCATCTGGCATACACAGGGTTCCGGCAAGAGCCTGACCATGGTGTGGCTGGCCAAGTGGATTCGCGAGCATGCGGCCAACGCGCGGGTGCTGATCGTTACCGACCGCGCCGAACTGGACGAGCAGATAGAGCAGGTGTTCAGCGGGGTAGATGAGGATATCTACCGGGCAAAGAGCGGGGTGGACCTGATTGCCACCCTGAACGAGGTGAATCCCTGGCTGTTCTGCTCCCTGGTGCATAAGTTCGGCCGCGGTGGTGAGAATGACAGCGAGAGCGAGCGGGATAAGGCCACTGATACGTTTATCCGCGAGCTGACCGCCAGCCTGCCGGAGGACTTCCGTGCCAAGGGTGACCTGTTCGTGTTCGTGGATGAGTGCCACCGAACCCAGTCCGGCAAGCTGCACGAGGCCATGAAGAAGATACTGCCGACGGCCATGTTTATCGGCTTTACCGGCACGCCGCTGATGCGGAAAGACAAGAAGCAATCCCTGCAGGTGTTTGGCCCCTATATCCACACCTACAAGTTCGACGAAGCGGTGGCGGACGAGGTGGTGCTGGACCTGCGCTATGAGGCGAGGGATATCGATCAGCGGATCACCTCGCAGAAGAAGGTGGATGACTGGTTTGAGTCTAAAACCAGGGATCTGAGCCCGTTGGGGAAAACCCTGCTGAAGCAGAAGTGGGGTTCCATGCAGAAGCTGCTGTCCAGCAAGAGCCGTTTGGAGCAGATCGCCAACGATATCCTGATGGATATGAGCACAAAACCGCGGCTGATGGATGGCCGCGGCAACGCCATGCTGGTGTGTACCAGCGTCTACCAGGCTTGCAAGATCTACGAGATTTTCAGCCATACGGAACTGGCCGGGCAATGCGCCATCGTCACCAGCTACAAACCGGCGCCCGCTGATATCAAGGGCGAGGAGACCGGCGAGGGACTGACGGAAAAGCTGTTCAAGTACGATACCTACCGCAAGATGCTCGCTGACTTCTTCGAACAGCCGGAGGATGAGGCAGCCAAGCGGGTGGAGGAATTTGAGAGCAAGGTCAAGGAGCGGTTCAAGAAGGAGCCGGGGCAGATGCGCCTGCTGATCGTGGTGGACAAGCTGCTCACCGGATTCGATGCCCCCTCCGCCACCTATCTCTATATCGATAAGAGAATGGCAGATCACAACCTGTTTCAGGCCATCTGCCGGGTCAACCGCCTGGACGGTGACGATAAGACCTACGGCTATATCGTCGATTACAAGGATCTGTTCAGGTCACTGGAAAAGTCCATTGAGGATTACACCTCGGACGCCTTCGAAAACTATGACAAGGAGGACGTGCAGGGCCTGTTGAAAAACCGCCTGAGCGAGGCCAGGGAGGATCTGGATAATGCCCTGGAAGTGGTGCGCGCCCTCTGTGAGCCGGTGCGGGCACCGCGCAATACCGCCGATTATATCCGCTATTTCTGCGGCGAAGGCACTATGGAGGCGGATGCGCGCGCGGAGAAGGAGGCGCTGCGCCTGGCCTTCTACCAGACTGTGGCCAAACTGCTGCGCGCCTATGCCAACCTCGTCGGCGAAATGGGCGAGGCAGGGTACAGCGCGGCGCAGATAGAAAGAATCAGGCAGGATGTTACCCATTTCGAGAAGGCGCGCGACGAGGTGAAGTGTGCCAGTGGCGACCTGGTGGATATGAAGCGCTTCGAGCCGGGCATGCGCCAGCTGCTGGATATGTTTATCCGCGCGGAAGACAGTGAGCAGCTAATGGATTTCGAGGAGCTGGGGCTGGTCGAGCTGATCGTCAACCGCGGTGAGGAAGGCTTCGAGAAACTGCCGGAGGATATCCGCAAAGATGAGGAGGCCATGGCGGAAACCATCGAGAACAATATCCGCAAGGCCATCGTCGATGAAAACCCGGTTAACCCCAAATACTACGAGCGGATGTCCGAACTGTTAGCGGAGTTGATTGAACTGCGCCGCCGGCGGGCCGTCGATTATCAGGATTATCTGGAGAAGGTGCGCGAGTTGGCGGGCAGAGTGGTTGATCCCGCCGGCACCAGCGGCGACCGTTATCCGCCGTCCATGGATACGCCCGGTAAGCGCGCCCTCTACGACAATCTGGGCAAGGACGAGGTGCTGGCCATCAAGCTCGACACTGCCATTCGTCACACCAGGAAGGCCGATTGGGTAGGTGATCGCTTCAAGGAACGTGAAGTCGCCAACGCCATCCGCGAGGAGGCCGGTTATCACGTGGATATTAAGCAGGTGTTGGAGCTGGCCAGGGCCCAGAAGGAGTATCAGTGAGCGGGACCACCATGCGGGTGGGCAGCGTCGAGCTGATCCTCACGCGGAAGGCTATCAAAAACCTGCATATCAGCGTACACCCGCCCGAGGGCGCGGTGCGTGTATCCGCACCCGATCACTTGTCCGACAACGCTGTCCGCCGCGCCATAGTGCAGCGAATCCCCTGGATCAGAAAACAGCAGCAGAGTTTCGCTGAGCAGCCGCGCTTGTCGCAACGGGAAATGGTCAGCGGCGAGAGCCACTATTTCTTCGGTCGGCGTTACCGGCTTGAGGTGATCGAGTGGCGGGGCCGGTATGAGGTTCGGCAAAAGGGGAGGGCGAAACTGCAGCTGTTTGTCGGCCCCGGCACGGAGCGAGAGGGGCGACAGCGCGCGTTGGACGCCTGGTATCGACGGGAATTGAAACAGGAGGTGGCGCGGCTGATGGACTACTGGCTACCCGAGATGGACCTGAAGGGCTGTGCCTGGCAAATCAAACGCATGAAGACCAAGTGGGGCAGCTGTAATGCTGCGTCGCGTCGCATCTGGCTGAACCTGGAGTTGGTGCAGAAACCGCCGGAGTGCCTGGAATATATCCTGGTACACGAGTTAGTGCACCTGTTTGAGCGCCACCACAATGACCGTTTCAGAGCCTTGATGGATCAATACCTGCCAGACTGGCGCGAGCGGCGCGACTTGCTGAATCGGGCGCCGCTGGCGAATGCTTCTTGGCAGTATTGAGCTGTGCTGTTGAGCCTAAAAGGCCGTCCCCGGAAAGAAAGTGTGCCTTGTCTTGCCAGCGATTTACTTGTCGATAATTTCTTGCAGGCCCTCACTTTGCTTTAGGTGAAAACACTTGTTTAAAGACACGCTAATGTTATTTTTGGACTCCAGTTGAGGAGAGTAACTTTTAACAAACAGCGATATTTCCTGGAATTTTTCTGCTGAAATATTACTGCGTTCGACAATTCCACCGGTTATTGATCGTATATCATCGGTATCGTAGCCCTTCTCCTTGAAATGCCAAAATAAGCAGCTTGCCTGAGCATATTGGTACAACACCTCTTGATCACCTTCCCCGCTATTGGGTGATGGTGCACAGGAAGCAAGAACAAAAAGCACCGGAAAAAGAAAGCCAACCTTTGACATCAGAATGCCTCCCAAAACATTATTCGACTAGCCCTCTCACCATAATCTGACCCGACACATGCCGCCCCATCCCATAAGTCCGCATGTCCGGTCGCATCGGTCCAGCCGGAAACCTCAAAGATTATTATCCCCTTTTTGCCTGCGAGATCTGTCTTATAAGTATCAGAAGATATTAGTCTAGGCGGCCCGTAGGCCTCCCGAAGATACTGAGCAAGTATTCTAACTCTGTATATATACCAAAGCTTCTTCCCTCCAGATGACACCTGGACTACATCATTTCCATGGCTGTCTTGTGTCTTATAAAAGGGAATTTGGTGCATTTCTCCAGAATGGTTTAAGGCCTTTGATATTCTGGTCGCACAAGCATTGCTAAACACACCTATATCGTAATTCAGCTTAACTTTACCTCCAATCTCCGTGAAAACCTCCCCTGCGGGCTTGTCAGGAAAGTTTTTCAACAAAGTTTTCCATTGTGGCAACTTCTTCATCATTTCTCCTTGGTTTCACAAAAGCACTAACCAATCATCACGGAATGCTGTGTCAATCCAAAGCTCGACCCTTTGCCGGACACCGTTGTTCCATTTGTTAGTTTATTTCTATGCTGCTGGTGATGATGGTCAGGTGTGGTCTTGCTGTTTTTATGTCTTCATCACTTAAGCTGAAAACCGCAAAAACGTCGTATGGGTTATCGATTACTTTTGTGACTGTGAGTTCATAGTGAGTTTCCCCTAAGAAGGTGTCTTTCCATGTGATGGTTTCAGCGGGGTGCCCATTAACTTTTGCGGTGCTTCGTGTGAAGCCCTCTATGGTGTCTTTGGCTTCTAACTGGAGCTCGTCGATAAAACGATCCATTACCTGGCTGAGTCTGAGTTCTTTATCCTTTTCAATCAGAATGGTTGCTGAGGAGAACTCTGAAATCTCGAAACCTATACCTCGAGTGGTGTAGATGGAGGGAGTGCTGTCATAAGCCAGGGTCCAGGTGCTGGGGTAGTCTAAATTCAGACCGTCGTTTTGGTATGACTTGTAGTCGGCGAAGAAGGCGGTTTGGTCTGTGCCTTTGTCCAGTTCACAGCTGGCGATCAGTATCGAGGAGAGGATAGCGAGTAGTACCGCCCAGAGAGGCTGCCTGGGAATGGTCATTAGGCTTCCTTTTGATGATCTGTCCTTGACGCTTCGCCTTGGCGGAGCGAAGCGTGTAACAAAAAAGCCCGTGTTGGCAATGCAAGCGCGGGCTTTCGTATTTGGTACCAGAGGCCGGACTCGAACCGGCACGCTATCGCTAGCGGGGGATTTTGAATCCCCTGTGTCTACCAATTTCACCACTCTGGCTTAGCGGGGTAGCAATTATAGCCATCACCCTTAGACGGTCAACCGGATTTCGGGTACCCTTCGCCGCCGTTGCCAACTGCCTACACTGAGCCCATGCGCCGCCAGGATTTCCACTTCGAGCTGCCCGACGAGCTGATCGCCCGTGCTCCCGCAAAGGAGCGCCGCGGCAGCCGCCTGCTGTGCCTGGACGGTCCCAGTGGCGCGCTGGAGCACCACCGATTCGCTGAGCTGCCGGGGCTGGTGGCGCCGGGGGACCTGCTGGTGTTCAACGATACGCGGGTGATTCCCGCGCGGTTGTACGGGCGCAAGTCCAGCGGCGGCCAACTGGAGATACTGATCGAGCGGGTGCTGGACGGGGGGAGGGCGCTGGCGCATATCCGCGCCAGCAAGTCCCCAAAACCCGGCAGCGAGATACTGCTGGAGGACGGCACGCCGCTGCAAATGACTGCCCGGCACGAGGCGTTGTTCGAGCTGGAATTCCCCGCGGAGGGAGTGTTGCCGGTGCTGGAGCGCCTGGGGCATATGCCGCTGCCGCCCTATATCGACCGGCCCGACGACGATACCGACCGGGAGCGTTACCAGACGGTCTACAGCCGCACCGCCGGCGCTGTGGCGGCCCCCACGGCGGGGCTGCATTTCGATGACGAGATGCTGGACCACCTGCGCGAAATGGGGGTGGAAACCGCTTTCGTGACCCTGCATGTGGGGGCGGGCACCTTCCAGCCGGTGCGGGTGGACAATATCTTCGAGCACCGGATGCACAGCGAGGTGCTGGATGTGCCCCAACGGGTCTGTGAGGCGGTGGCGGACTGCCGTGCCCGCGGCGGTAGGGTGACGGCGGTGGGCACCACCAGTGTGCGCGCGCTGGAAAGCGCCGCGGCTCAAGGGGAAGGCGCCGCGGCCAGCGGCGAACTGAAGCCCACTGTGGGCGAGACGGATATCTTTATCTACCCGGGCTACCAGTTCCGGGTGGTGGACCGGTTGATCACCAACTTCCACCTGCCGGAGTCCACCCTGCTGATGCTGGTGAGCGCCTTCGCCGGGTACGAGCAGACGATGAGTGCCTATCGCGAGGCGGTAAAAGAGAAGTACCGTTTCTTCAGTTACGGGGATGCGATGTTGATTAACAGGCGGGACCCGGGAACTAGGGACCCGGGTCCCGGGCGCGAGACAGGTGGTGCCGATGAATAGTCCGGTGCTCGCGCTCAAAAGTTGGAAAAGAACCCGAAGATTCTTCGCGGCCTTCGGGCTTTCAATCCGGGTCCCGGGTCCCGGGTCCCGTGGTCCCGACCGACGAGGAGCTATCCGTTGACCCGCCACTGTTTCATGCAATTCGAACTGGACACCACCGACGGCCTGGCCCGCCGCGGGCGCCTGCGCTTTCCCCGCGGCGTGGTGGAAACCCCGGCGTTTATGCCGGTGGGCACCTACGGCACCGTCAAGGGCATGCTGCCGCGGGATATCGAGGCCATCGGCGCGCAGATTATTCTCGGCAACACCTTCCACCTGATGCTGCGCCCGGGGACCCAGGTGGTGAAGGAACACGGCGACCTGCACGACTTTATGCAGTGGCACGGCCCCATCCTCACGGATTCCGGCGGCTTCCAGGTGTTCAGCCTGGGGCAGATGCGCAAGATCACCGAGGAGGGGGTTTCCTTCAAATCCCCGGTGGACGGCAGCCCGGTGTACCTGGACCCGGAGGAATCCATGCGTGTGCAGCGGGAACTGGGTGCGGATATCGTGATGATCTTCGACGAGTGCACCCCTTATCCGGCCACATCCGACGAGGCGCGCAAGTCCATGGAGTTGTCGCTGCGCTGGGCGGAGCGCTCCAAAAAAGCCCACGGCGACAGCCCCTCCGCGTTGTTCGGCATAGTTCAGGGGGGAATGTACCCGGAACTGCGGGATGTCTCCCTGAGAGGGCTCAGCGAAATCGGCTTTGACGGCTACGCCATCGGCGGGCTGTCCGTGGGCGAGCCGAAAGAGGAAATGATCAAAATCCTCGACCACCTGCCCCGCAGGATGCCCGCGGACAGGCCCCGCTATTTGATGGGAGTCGGCAAGCCGGAGGACATCGTCGAGGCGGTGCGCCGCGGGGTGGATATGTTCGACTGCGTGATGCCCACCCGCAATGCGCGCAACGGCCACCTGTTCACCGCGGAGGGCGTGGTCAAGATCCGCAATGCCCGCTACCGCCACGACATCGGCCCGCTGGAGCCCGGCTGCGATTGCTACACCTGCGAGAACTTTTCCCGCAGCTACCTGCACCACCTGGATCGCTGCGGAGAGATACTGGGGGCGCAGCTCAACACCATCCACAATCTGCGCCACT
Source organism: Microbulbifer sp. (assembly GCF_051659245.1). Taxonomy (NCBI): domain Bacteria; kingdom Pseudomonadati; phylum Pseudomonadota; class Gammaproteobacteria; order Cellvibrionales; family Microbulbiferaceae; genus Microbulbifer; species Microbulbifer sp. The sequence continues at coordinate 43,637 of NZ_JBOFOC010000159.1, read as the reverse complement.
ACCAGCGGTTGATGCAGGGGTTGCGCGATGCGATTGCCGCGGGCGGGTTGGAGGCTTTCGTAGTGGACTTCTACCGCCGACTGGGCCGCGAAGTGCCGCCGCTGGCCGTGTAGGGGCTAACTCCGCTTTCGCCCGGACGGGCCTGCAGCCCGTTTGCCGGGCTGGGGCCCGTGTCCCCTTCGATTTGTACCGCGAGGGGATGCCCGTATAATCGGCCCCCGATTCGGGGGAGGCGGCGCCGTCTTGCAATCCGCGGGGGCCGCCCGCATATCTCCCGACACTGTCGCGAATGACCGGCCTTCCGGGCCTGAATACAACAATGAGAGCAGCATGAATCGCTACCCCTTCTGGAAGTACCTCCTGATTCTCGCGGTTGCGGGCCTCGGCTTCCTGTACGCCGCCCCCAATCTCTACGCACCGGACCCCGCAGTGCAGATCTCCGGCCAGTCCAGCACCACCAGTATCGGGCCGGCGGTGCTGGAGCGGGCGGAAAAGGCCCTCGATGAGGCCGGTATCGAGTATTTCGGCGGCGAGGTCGGCGATAAAAACTCCGTGCTGCTGCGCCTCGAGTCCATTGAGGAGCAACTGCCCGCCAAACGCGCCATCCAGGAGGCCCTGGGGCACGGTGACTATGTGGTGGCCCTGAACCTGGCCTCTACTACCCCCGAATGGCTGAGCAACCTGGGCGCCAGCCCGATGAAGCTGGGCCTGGACCTGGCCGGCGGCGTGCACTTCCTGATGGAAGTGGACACCAACTCCATCGTGAAAACCAATATGGAAGGCTACGAGGCCGACGTAAAAGCCAAGCTGCGCGCGGCGGACGCCCGCTACCGCAGCGTGGACCTGGTGGACGACCGTGAGATCGTCGCCCGCTTCCGCAGTGAGGAACTGCGCGACCTGGCCATGTCCACCCTGCGCAAGGAATTCCCGCAGCTGCAGCTGGCCGAAGCCGGCAGGGGTGAGAACCTGGAGGTGCGCGCGACCCTGTCCGACCAGGAGATCAAGCAACTGGAGGACTACGCGGTAACCCAGAACCTCACCACCCTGCGCAACCGGGTCAATGAACTGGGCGTGGCCGAACCCATCGTGCAGCGCCAGGGGCGGAACCGCATCGTGGTGGAACTGCCGGGGGTGCAGGACACCGCCGAGGCCAAGCGCATTATCGGCAAGACCGCCAACCTGGAATTCCGCATGGAGGCGCGCCAGGACGCGCTGGTGACCAACAAGGAATATTTCGAATACCGCAACGAGCGGGACCGCCAGATGTACGGCGGCGCCTGGCTGGAGCGCAAGGTGATCATCACCGGCGAGCGGGTGACCGACGCCCGTGTGGGGTATGACGAGAGCGGTTTCCCGCAGGTGAACATCACCCTGGACTCCCGCGGCGGCGAGATGATGCACCGCGCCACCTGGAAAAATGTCGGCCGCCGCATGGGCACCCTGTTTATCGAAAGCCGCTTTACCCCGGAAACCAGAGTGGATGCGGAAGGCAATGAAATCGTGGTGCAGAAGCGCACCGACGACAAGAAGATCATCAGCCTGGCCACAGTGCAGAGCGCCCTCGGCCGGCAGTTCCGCACCACCGGCCTGGACAGCCCGGCGGACGCCCAGGAGCTGGCTCTGCTGCTGCGCGCTGGCGCCCTCGCCGCGCCCATGTATTTTGTGGAAGAGCGGGTGATCGGCCCGTCGCTGGGCGCGGACAATATCGAGGTGGGTGTCACATCGGTACAGATAGGCCTGCTTGCGGTGGTGATCTGCATGCTGCTGTTCTACCGCGCCTTCGGCCTGGCCGCCAATATTGCGCTGGCGATGAATATGGTGCTGCTGGTGGCGGTGATGTCGATCCTCGGCGCCACCCTGACCCTGCCGGGTATCGCCGGTATCGTGCTTACCGTGGGTATGGCAGTGGACGCGAACGTGCTGATCTTCTCGCGAATACGGGAGGAACTGCGCAACGGTATGCCACCGCAATCGGCGATCACGGCCGGTTTTGACAATGCCTACAGCACTATCGTGGATGCCAATATCACTACCCTGATCGTCGCGGTGATCCTCTATGCGATCGGATCCGGCCCGGTACAGGGCTTCGCGGTGACCCTGTCCATCGGCATCCTGACCTCTATGTTCAGCGCCATTATGGGTACGCGGGCATTGATCAACTTGTTCTACGGCGGCCGCCGTGTACAGAAGCTTTGGATATAGGAGCGCCGACCGTGAGTGAGAGCAAAAGCAAAGCCACTGAAACAACAGTGGAAAACGGCAGGATCACCGAGTATATGGGCAAGCGCGTGTTCGAATTTATGCGCTGGCGCAAATTGGCCGCGGCCTTTTCCATCACTCTGCTAATCGCCTCCATCGCCGCGCTGGCGGTGAACGGCCTGCAGTTCGGCCTGGACTTTACCGGCGGCACCCAGGTGGAGGTGGGCTATGAAAATCCCCCGCGCATTGAGGACGTGCGCAGTCAACTGGTGGATGCCGGCTATGCCGGTGCCACTGTGGTGCGCTTCGGTTCCGACAACGAGCTGCTGATCAAGCTGCCGCCGGAAGTGGCGGAGGAGCAGACCCAGCGCAGCGCGCGGGATGAAGAGGCGACGGAGTCCATCGGCGACAATGTGGTGGATGTACTGCGCCAACGTGCTGACGGTGGGGTGGAGCTGCGCCGGGTGGAAATGGTCGGCCCGCAGATCGGTGAAGAGCTGCGCGACGACGGCGGCCTGGGAATGCTGTTTGCCCTCGTGGTGGTGATGGCCTATGTGGCACTGCGTTTCCAGTACAAGTTTTCCATTGGCGCGGTGGCTGCGCTGGCCCACGATGTGATAATCGTGCTGGGCTTTTTCGCGCTGCTCAAACTGGATTTCGATTTGACGGTACTGGCGGCGGTGCTGGCGGTGATCGGTTACTCTCTGAACGACACCATCGTGGTATCGGACCGCATCCGCGAGAATTTCCGCAAGGTGCGCAAGGCCAGCCCGGAGGAAATTATCAATATTTCCCTGAGCCAGACTTTGGGCCGAACCTTGATGACCTCCGCCACAACGTTATTGGTGCTGATGGCACTGCAATTTTTCGGCGGCGAGCTGATTCACAATTTCTCGCTGGCGCTGATTGTCGGCGTGTGGGTGGGTACCTATTCTTCCATCTACGTGGCCGCCAACACACTGATGCTGCTGGGAATCACCCGGGAGGACATGATGCCACCGGTGAAGGAGGGAGCGGAGCTGGAGGAAATGCCCTGAGGCTAGTGGATGGCGGTTAGTGGTCGGTGCTTTTCACCCTCGGTGCTTTTCACCACTGGCCACTAACCACTGTTAACTGCGGGGTTTCTTACCCAGGGTAATATGCTTGGGGCCGGAGGTGCTGGTCTGGCCACTCACTCCCTTCGGTACCTGCTGGATTTCACCGCCGGCGGCGAGGAAGGCTTTCACCTGCTCCTCGATATTCTCGCGGCTCTCGAGGGTGGTGGGTTGCTTGCGTTTGGAAGCGCTGGAAGCTTTCTTGGCCACAATAAATGTCCCGATTTTCTACGTGAATCGGCCATTGTACAACAGTTTGCACAAAAAATCACCCAAGTGCCTAAGCGCTGCTCAGCTGACTCAGGACTGCCCGGTAATCCCTGGCCAGCCGGGTCGGAGTGGTTGCGTCCAGCAGCCCGTAACGGCGCATTTTCTTTACCAGAGTGGGCTGCACGTGGATCAGGTAAAGGGTGGTGTGGCGCCCGGCCAGGTGCCTGGCGATAGCCTCCAGGTTTTCCATGGCGGTGGCATCCAACACCGCAACATCCCGCATATCCAGCACCACCGTGTGCACATCGCGGTCCACCGCGGTGACGATTTTCAGGGCCTTGTAGGCGGCGCCGAAAAACAGTGGGCCGTCCAGGTCGTAGAGCACTACCCCTTTTGCCTGCTGGTGTTCCGCTTCCTCGTGGGGTGTGATCAATGTGGTCTGCGTCAGTTCGGTCACCCGGCGGATAAACAGCACCGAGGCCAGCGCCAGGCCCGCGGCCACCGCCACCTGCATATCGATCGCCACGGTGAGCGCGAAGCAGGTGAGCAGCACCGCGGCGTCCGCCCGCGGCGCCCGGCGCAGGATATGCAGTGCGTGGCCCGCCTCGCTCATATTCCAGGCCACGACCAACAGCACCGCGGCCATCGCCGCCATCGGAATCAGCGACAGCCAGGGGGCCAGCAACAGCATGGCCAGGAGCACAAACAGTCCGTGCACCACTGCGGAGAGCGGGGTGCTGCCGCCGGAGCGCACGTTGGTCGCTGTACGCGCGATAGCCGCCGTGACCGGGATGCCACCGAAGAAAGCCACCGCTATATTGCCCATTCCCTGACCGACCAGTTCGCCGTCCGGATCGTGCTGCTGGCCGCTCATGCCGTCTGCCACTACCGCGCAAAGCAGGGATTCCAGCGCGCCCAGGAGGGCGATGGAAAACGCCGGTCCGATCAGCGCGCGCAGCAGTTCCCAACTGAAACCGATGGGTGTGCCGTCCGGCCCCGGCAATTGCCAGGGCAGCAAAAAGTGTGGCGCCACCGGCGGTATTCCGCTGCCCTCGACACCGCCCAGGGAAAAGCGGAAGCGCGAGGCAATGGTGTCCACGTCCGGCAGGTCGGCGTTGCCGTTGAACACCGCGGCGGCGAGACTGCCCACCAGCAGCGCCACCAGGTAGGCGGGAATGCGGCCGGGTGCCTTTTTCCACAATATCAACATGCCCAGGGTGAGTGCACCGATAGCGAATTCCTGCCAGCGAAAGCTGGGCAGCGCTGCCGCCAGTGCGCCCAGTTGCTGCAGAAAATGTGTGCCCCCCGGTTCCGGCTGCAGGCCGAGGAAGTCCTTCATCTGCAAAAAGGCGATCACCGTGCCGATACCGGAGGTGAAACCGACGATGACCGGGTAGGGGATAATCTGGATCAGCCGCCCCAGTTTCAGCAGGCCAAACCCGATGGTGATCAGCCCTGCCATCAGGCCAGCCATCAGCAGGCCGCCGAGGCCGAACTGCTGCACCACCGGCAGCAGCACCACCACAAAGGCGGCGGTGGGACCGGAGATATTCACCCGCGAACCGCCCAGCAGTGCCACCACGATACCGCCCACGATGGCGGTATAGAGCCCGTGCTGCGGCGGTACCCCACTGGCGATGGCGAGCCCCATGGACAGCGGCAGTGCCACTATGCCGACGGTGATTCCGGCGATCAGGTTGCGCGGCAGGGTATCGAAAAGGCTGCCGTCGGTGAGGGATTGGCGCAGGGCGGAGGCGAACAAGTGGAGAACTCCCGGTTTTCAGTGGCACAACCGGAAAGACCCGACAAAAAGCCGGGTCTTTCTGAAGAGCGGGATTATAGCGCCCCGCCGGGGGCGCTGTAAGTAGCGGGAATTAGTTCCAGCGGGCGCTACCCACCCATGGGAAACCGCTTACAGACGATTGTCTCAGGCCCTGTTGGAGAGCCTCCACAGCCAGATGCACAGTGTTGCGAGGATTATCAGCGCCAGTACGCTCGGCCAGACGGGCATGGGTGCGCCGCCAACCAATACTTCCGGGGTGGCGAATACCCGCCACAGCTGGCCCAGGGCCATCAGCCCGAACAGCACGCTGGCCACGCGCAGGCCACCTCTCGGAGTGTTCATACAACACCTCCTTTCACCAGTAGAAAAATCGCTTCTCCGCTGGATTCTAGTGCAGGAACCGGGGGCTTCCCCAGGGCTCGCGCGGGTTTCAGACTTTTTGGTGCGCACGGCGCACCCTACGGCTGGGTTTCCAGGTGGCACCGGGCATGGGGGTGTCGCTACCGTTGGCGAAGTAGTCCGGGGTCGTCTGGTTGCCGGTGCTGTAGGCGCGACCGGTGGTATTGTGGTAGTAGTTGTAGCCGGATTGTTCGGTGCAGCTTTCGCCACCGCTGCCGCCGTAGCAGGCCGCTGGTGGGCCTGTGAAGCGGCTTCAAACAGGCTTCCGGATTTGCAGATGGGCAAACGAGCGCAGCAAGAGCCCATCGCGTTCCGATGGGCTCTTGCTATTGTCCCTTTAACCTTACGCCGCAACCGCACCGTGCGGATCGATCACAAACTTCTTGGCTGCGCCGCCATCGAAATCCGCGTAACCCTCCGGCGCCTGATCCAGGCTGATCATCTGCACATTCACTGCCTTGGCGATCTGAATCTTGTCGAACAGAATCGCCTGCATCAATTGCCGATGGTATTTCATTACCGGGCACTGGCCGGTGAAGAATGCGTGGGATTTCGCCCAGCCCAAGCCGAAGCGCATGCTCAGCGAGCCTAGCTTGGCCGCGTCCTCCTGGGCGCCGGGGTCTTCGGTGACATACAAGCCGGGAATGCCGATGCGCCCGCCGGCGCGGGTCAGCTGCATGGCCGAGTTCAACACCACTGCGGGCTGTTCCTGGTGGTGATTACAGCCGTGGCAGCGGGCTTCGAAGCCCACGCAGTCCACAAAGGCGTCCACCTCGGGCTCGCCCAGAATCTCCTCGATCCGCTCGGACAACTCGCCGTCCTCACGCAGGTCCAGAGTCTCGCAACCGAAGCTGCGCGCCTGGTCCAGGCGTTCGGGAATCATGTCGCCGACGATCACGCAGGCCGCGCCCAGCAATTGGGCCGAGGCCGCCGCTGCCAGACCCACGGGGCCGGCTCCGGCGATGTAGACGGTGGAACCCGGCCCCACGCCGGCGGTGGCGCAACCGTGAAAGCCGGTGGGGAATATGTCGGACAGCAGGGTCAGGTCGCGGATTTTCTCCATGGCCTGGTCGGCGTCCGGGAACTTCAGCAGGTTGAAGTCCGCGTAGGGAACCATCACGTACTCCGCCTGGCCGCCGACCCAGCCGCCCATGTCCACATAGCCGTAGGCGGCGCCCGGCCGCGCCGGGTTGACGTTCAGGCAGATGCCGGTCAGGCCCTCCTTACAGTTGCGGCAGCGGCCGCAGGCGATGTTGAAGGGTACGGATACAACATCACCGACGCTGAGAAATTCCACGTCGCGGCCGCACTCGATGATCTCGCCAGTGATCTCGTGGCCCAGCACCAGTCCCTGGGGCGCGGTGGTGCGGCCGCGCACCATGTGCTGGTCGGAGCCGCAGATATTGGTGGTGAGCACTTTCAGAATCACGCCGTGATCACAGCGGCGTTTACCCAAGGCCAGTTCGGGAAAGGCGATGGATTCCACGCTGACTTTGCCGGTGCCTTGGTAGACCACGCCGCGGTTGGGTTGTTGACTGTTCATGGTCGGAATCTCCTGTTTATCAAACGCTGCGATGGGATGAACGAACGTCGTCGCTCAATCCTTTGTAAAGGCTGACACACATCAGAATCAGCACGATGGTGAACGGCAGTCCGGCGGTGACGGAGCCGGCCTGCAGGGCTTTCAACGCCTGGGCGCCGCCGCCGATCAGCAGGGCGGCGGCGATCAGGCCCTCCATGGTGGCCCAGAACACCCGATGGAAGAGGGGGGCGTTTTCCCGGCCGCCAGCGGTGATGCTGGCGATCACCAGCGAGCCGGAATCCGAGGAGGTGACGAAAAACAGCAGCACCAAAATGATGGCGGCGGCGGAGAGCAGCGGCGCCAGCGGCAGGTTGGCGAGCATCTGGAACATGGTGAGCGAGGCGTCGGTAACGCCCCCGGCCAGTTCACCGACATTGGCCTGCACCTGCTCCAGCGCGGTGCCGCCGAAAGCGGCTACCCAGATGCCGCAGACAAGTGTGGGTACGATCAGCACCGCGGTGATAAATTCGCGCACGGTGCGGCCGCGGGAAATTCGGGCGATAAACATGCCGACAAAGGGCGACCATGAAATCCACCAGGCCCAGTAAAAAACGGTCCATCCGTGGAGCCAAGTTTCGTCCGGGCGGTTCACCCAGTTGCCAAGCGGAATGATGTTTTGCACATAGGTGCCGAAGAGTTGGGAGAGGTTGGCAAACAAGCCGGAAAATGTACCCGCAAAAACCACGAACAGAAGCAGCGCCAGGGCCAGCAGCATGTTGATATTGCTCAGCACCTTCACGCCGCGATCGAGTCCGCGCACCACCGAAAAAATAGCCACGGCGGTGATCAGGATGATCAGGGCGATTTGGGTGGTGACGCCGTTCTCGATATCGCTCAGGTAACTCAGGCCGCCGGCCGCCTGCTGCGCGCCCAGCCCCAGGGAGGTGGCCAGGCCGAACAGGGTGGCCAACACCGCGAGAATATCGATTATATGGCCGATGGGCCCCCAGGCGCGGTCGCCGAGGAGGGGGTAAAACACCGAGCGCACGGTGAGGGGCAGGCCCTTGTTGTAGGAGAAAAATGCCAGCGCCAGACCCACCACGCCGTACATGGCCCAGGGGTGCAGGCCCCAGTGCAGCATGGTGGCGCCCAGCGCCAGGGATTTCGCTTCCGGCGTATGGGCGGCGACATTCAACGGGGTGCCGGACCAGCCGGTGTAGTAGGCCACGGGTTCGGTCACGCTCCAGAACATCAAGCCGATGCCCATGCCGGCGGCGAACAGCATGGCAAACCAGGACCGGCGCGTGAAGTCGGGCACGGCGTCGGCGCCGCCGATGCGGATGCGGCCCATGGGCAGTAGAATCAAGGCAAAGCAGAACAGGACAAACAGGTTGCCACTGGCCATAAACAGCCAGTCGAAATGATTGATGACCCAGTCCCGGGCACCCACCAGTTGGGTGTTGGCTTTTTCGGGAAAGGCCAGGGTGGCGAGCACGAACACCAGGATCAGCACGGCGCTGACGGCGAAACAGGGGTTAAGGAGTTCTAATTCTTTGAGGGAGCGGTTTTGCGTCTCCCCTCGGCCGTCGATCTCGTCAGTGCCGGTAACCGGTGGAGCGCCCGCGGCGGATGGAACGCCCGCAGCCGATGGAGCGCCCGCAGCCGATGGAGAGTTGTTATTCATAAAGTGCTTCTCCCGGTTGCGCTCGTTATTCGAATCTTTACGCGTAGGGCGGATATCAATCGGCAGTATTGCCGATTTGGACGCCGAAGCGCCCGCGGAGCGGGCGAGTCGCCAGGGATGGCGCGAGTCCACCGCCAGCGCATCCACCGCGAATCCGGTTGGGCGGGGGGTGCTAGCGCCTATCCACCTCGAAACCCGACTTTCATACTACTGCTTTGCGCCCCCGCGGGGATTCCGCAAACGACACCCGGGCGCCGTTTTGTTATCCGTAAACGTCATTGACGGATCACCCCCTCGGCGATCAACAGGTCGAGTATCGCCCGGGCCTTTTCCCCGCTGGATTCCCGCTGCAACACGCGGCCACCCTGGCCCTGGGGCTTGGCGGTGGCCGCCTTGAAGCGGTCGGCGGCGGACTTGGCCTTGACCACATTCAGGCGTTTGGGTCTCGGTTTGGCCGGGCTTTCCGTCCATTCGGAGCGCGCAACATCGATTTGTGCGGCGCCGGGTCGGGTCTCGAGCTGGCCGCGCCTGCCGGGGCCGAAGGCGTACTGCCGGGCATCGGCGGCGGCGCTGTCCACGGTGGCGATAAAGTGCAGGGGAACGCTCAGCGCCCGGCGCTGGCCCCGGGGCAGGGCCTGTAGTATTTGGGCGCGTCCGCTGTCGACGCTCTGGATCTGGGCGATGCGCGGTACCAGCGGCCAGCCGAGCTGCTCCGCCAGCAGGTAGGGCAGCAGGCCGGAGGCCTCGCCGCGCTCGGCCCGCACGCCGCACAGGACCATATCCGGTTGCAGGTCGGCCAGGTGCTGCGCCAGGGCGGGCAGGGCGTCCGCCTCCGGTGCCTGCTCCAGCACGGTCAGTTTGTCCAGCCCCATGCCCAGGTACTGGCGCAGCGCGGGCTGGCCGGCGTCGCCGGCGTGGATCAGCGACAGGGCGTCGCCGGCCAGGTCCAGGCCCAGTTCCACCGCGCGGGCGTCCTGATCGGCTCGGCGGGCGCGGCCGGAGACCGGGTGCTGGCCGATGCTGATCAATACGGCGATGTTTAGCGGCGTGTCAGCGGGCATGGTGTGCTTCCTCGGTATAAGTCTGCAAAACGGCGAAGGGCGCCGGCGTTGTCGGCCTATGCCACTTCCCGTGCCTCCGATTCTTTGTTGGGGGCGGTATCCGGCTCACCCCGATATTCACGCACCAGCGTCAGCAGCTCCGCCAGGATTTCCGAGCTGTCGCCGATAGCGCTCAGGTCGGCGCGCTTGACCATGTCGCAGCCGCCGTCGAGGTTGATGGCCACCACTTTTTCGCAGCGGCCGATGCCCTGCAGGTGCTGGATGGCGCCGGAAATGCCCACAGCGACATAGACCCGCGCGGTCACCCAGGTGCCGGTGGCGCCGATCTGGCGGAAGCGCGGCATGTGGCCGTCATCCACGGCTACGCGGCTGGCGCCCTCGGTGGCACCCAGGGCCGCGGCCACCCGGTGGAACTGGTTCCAGTCGCGCACGCCGTTGCCGGCGGAGAGAATGAACTCCGCCTCCGCCAGGGGAATGCGGCTGGGGTCCACCGGTATTGGGCCCAGGTCTTCGATGCGCGCCTGTGTGCCCGGAATGTCGTCGAGTTCAATCGGCAGGGCCTGGTGCCGGCTCTCGTCCACCGGCAGGGCGCACTCCTCCGCCAGCAACAGTATCCGCGGCGTGGATCGGCGGATGTCGAGGCGGCCGCCGCTGGCACGGCATAGGGTTTCGCTGTCGTTCACCTGCCAGGCGTTCACCACCGGCCGTTCGCCGAGCCGGGCGGCCAGGCGCGAGCCCAGGTCGCCGCCGCCGTGGACGCTGTCCGGGAACAGCCAGTAACGCGGCGCCAGTTGCCGCTCCGCGGCCTGAAGCACGGCCAGTTTACGCTCCGGGCAGTAGCCCTCCAGCGGCTGGCCGTGGCAGTGGGTGAGATGGATCAGACGGTCGGCGCCTGCGGTGTCGAATCCCGCCTCCCGGGCTTCGCCCAGGGCGATAGCCACCACCGCGCCTTTGCCGCCGCCGGCGTTCGCCAGTTGCTGCGCCTGGCCCAGAACGTCGCGGTCGTGATCGGTGAGACGGCCGCCCACCAGATCCAGCACTGCGGCCACATAAAAGTCCGGTTGCTCGATTATGTGCAGCGGCAGTTCCCGCGTTTCAGTTTGTGCCGAGCGGGTTCGGCGCGGGCTCTGGGCCGCCGGCTCGGCGCCGGCCAGGCTGCGGTCGATACGCTTCAGTCCGTTGGGTCCGATAAAACCTACCGCGTGGGGGTTTTTGCGCGGCAAACCGCTGGGGCCGAGTGCCGGAGCGCCGCTCAGACTTTCGTGCCCGGGGTGCAGGCGGTTGCGTTTGATCCGTTCGCTGCGCGGGTCGCGCCGAATCACATCGCTCATTGGTGCTGCTCCTCCGTTTGGCCCATGGCTGCTCTTGGCTCGTGGCGCTCGATCAGGGCGTCGGCCACCAACTCGGCCAGGTCGCGGATCTCCGGCCGGGGCTCCACTACACCTTCCAGCATGGCGGTGCACTGCTGGCAGGCCACGGCGATGGTGCCCGCCTCTACCGCGCGGGCGTCCTCCACCCGCATGTCGGCGATGCGGCGCTCGCCCGGCACGTCGGTGATGGGGGCGCCGCCGCCACCGCCGCAGCAGCGCGAGCGGTAGCCGGAGCGCGCCATTTCGCTCAGTTCGATGCCCAGAGCGTTGAGCAGAGCGCGGGGCGATTCGTACTCGCCGTTGTAGCGGCCCAGGTAGCAGGGGTCGTGATAGGTGACCGTGTCGCCCTTGTACGCCTTGAGTTGCAGCCGCCCGGACTGCACCAGTTCGTTGATAAAGGTGCTGTGGTGCAGGACGTCATAATGACCACCGAAGTCGCCGTACTCGTTTTTCAACACATGAAAGGCGTGGGGATCGGTGGTGACGATGCGCCCGAAGCGGTAGCGCTCGAGCACGTCGACGTTGTGCCGGGCCAGACGCTGGAAGGTGGCGTCGTCGCCCAGGCGGCGGGCCAGGTCGCCGCTATCGCACTCCTCGTTGCCGAGCACGGCGAAATCCACTCCGGCCGCTTTCAGAATCTGCACGAAGGCGCGCAGTATGCGCTGGCTGCGCATGTCGAAGCAGCCGTCGCTGACCCAGAAGAGCACCTCGGCCTGCCGCACCTCGCTCATCAGCGGCAGGTTCAGGTCCGCGGCCCAGTTCATGCGATTGCCCGGGTCGAAGCCGCCGGGATTGTCGGTGGCGATCAGGTTGTCCAGCGTCTCGGCGCCCTTGTTGGGCGTAGCGCCTTTTTCCAGTGTGAGGTAGCGGCGCATGTCGACGATCGCATCCACGTGTTCGATCATCATCGGGCACTCTTCCACGCAGGCGCGGCAGGTGGTGCAGGACCAGAGAGTATCGGCGCTGAGCAGGCCGTTGACGATGGGCTGGTGAGGCGCGCCGCTGGCGTTACCGGGTTCGACGCCAGGGTAGGGACTGCCGGCGTAACCGGCGTCGCTGCCACCGGCCAGGCCCACCACCATGTCCTGGATCAGTTTTTTGGGGTTGAGCGGCTGGCCGGCGGCGAACGCGGGACAGACCGCCTCGCAGCGGCCGCACTGCACGCAGGCGTCGAAGCCCAGCAACTGGTTCCAGGTGAAGTCTTCCGGCTTGGCCACCCCCAGGGTGGGCGCCTCCAGGTCCACCGGTTTGAGGCCGGTGGAGCGGCCGCCGCCGAAGCGCTCCGGGCGGCGGTGAAAGGCCAGGTGCAAGGAGCCTGCGAAGGCGTGTTTCATGGGTCCGCCCCAGCCCATACCGAAGAGCATTTCCGCCAGGCCGAGGGCGACACCCGCCGCCAACAAACCGCTCAGGGCCCAGCCGCCGAAGTTCTCCGGCAGCAGGCCGGAGCTGAGCAGGGTGAGTACAAAGAAGGAAGCGGAAAACACCAGCAGGTTCTTTGGCAGCCGCATCCAGGGGCCCCGGGACAGGCGCGCCGGCGGATGGCGCCGGCGCAGGAACACGAACACCGCGCCGCAGAACATAAGCAGGGTGGCCAACAGCAAGGCCAGATTGAGCCATCGGCTTTCCAGTCCGAACAGATGCACCGGCACGATCAGCAGCATGGAAAGGAGAAAACCGCCCGCCGTGGCCACGTGGGTGTTGGACATATAGCGATCGCGCTCTACCACATGATGCAAGTCCACCAAGTAGCGCCGGGGCATGGCCGCCAGGCCGGCCAGAAACGCCACGGGCTCGGGACGGCCCCGGCGCCAGAGGCGGATGCGGCGCAGGGCGCCGGCGAACAGCAGGCCCAGGGCCGCGGCCAGCAGGGCGGGAAGTAACCAGTCCAGCATCATCACCACTCACTTTTTTTTCGTACGCTTAGAGCCTGTTTGAGTTCTCCGGAATTCCAGGCCGCAGTGCGAGGCCGGATGGGGTGCCTCTTTCCGGGACACGGGCTGGGCGCCCCCCTTAAATACATCCCTGTACGCTCTCCACGGCCATCCATGGCCGTGAAAGGTCCCGGAAAGAGGCACCCCATCCGGCCCGGAGAGTTTTGTGCAAGATTCCAAACAGGCTCTTACAGGTCTTTGCACAACCGCAGGGCGTCATAAATGGCCGCGTGGGTGTTGCGCTGGGAGACGCAGTCGCCCAGGCGCCACAGAATCATGCCGTCGCCTTCTTTCGCCAACTCCGGCTGCGCCTTGCAGTCGAACAGCGCCTGCACGTCGATCTGGCCGCGGTTGCGGGATTCGGGTTTGAGTTCGTAGTAGAGCGCCTCGTTGGGACGCGTGCCGTTTTCGATCACCACCTGGTCCACCACCCGCTCTTCGCGCTGGCCGGTGTATTCGTTTTCCAGCACGGCCACTTTCTTGTCGCCTTCCGCGTAGACCTTTTCCAGCATCAGGTCCGATGTCATTACCACTTCCTTTTCGTAGAGGCTGCGGTAGTAGGTGGGGAAGGTGGTGCCGCCGATGCCGACGCCCGGTTTGATGTCGTCGGTGACCAGTTCCACCAGGGCGCCCTTGGAGGCCAGGTAGTCGGCGACGGACATGCCGGAAAACTCGCAGATGGTGTCGTAGACGAGTACGTTATTGCCCGGCTCCACGGCGCCGCTGAGAATGTCCCAGGAGGACACCACCAGGCCCTCGTCCGCGCCCCATTCCGGGGCTTGGGTGATAAAGGGCGTACCGCCGGTGGCCAGAATGCAGACGTCCGGGCGCAGTTCGCGCACCAGTTCGGCGTTCGCCTCGGTACCCAAACGCAGGTCGATACCCAGCCGTTCCAGCTCAAGGGCGTACCAGCGGGTGATGCCGGCGATCTGGTCGCGCTGTGGGGCGCGGGCGGCCAGGGTGATCTGCCCGCCCAGCTCCTCCGCTTTTTCCAGCAGGGTCACCTGGTGGCCGCGCTCCGCGGCGATTCGCGCCGCTTCCATGCCGCCCGGTCCGCCGCCCACCACGACGACCCGGCGTTTGGTCCCTTCGGTCTTTTCGATGATGTGGGGCAGGCCCATATATTCGCGGGAGGTGGCGGCGTTCTGGATGCAGAGCACGTCCAGCCCCTGGTACTGGCGGTCGATGCAGTAGTTGGCGCCCACGCACTGGCGGATCTGGTCCACCTGGTTCATTTTTATCTTGGCGATCAGGTGCGGGTCGGCGATGTGCGCCCGGGTCATGCCCACGAAGTCCACGTACCCGGCTTCCAGGATTCGCTGGGCCTGGTTGGGGTCCTTGATGTTCTGGGCGTGGATCACCGGCACGTCCACCACTTCCTTGATGCCGGCGGCCAGGTGCAGGAAGGGCTCCGGCGGGTAGGCCATGTTGGGGATGACGTTGGCCAGGGTGTTGTGGGTGTCGCAGCCCGAGCCCACCACACCGAAGAAATCCAGCAGGCCGGTGTCGTTGTAGTAGCGGGCAATCTCTTTCATGTCGTCCTGGTTCAGGCCGTCGGGGTGGAACTCGTCGCCGCAGATGCGCATGCCCACGACGAAGTCCCGGCCCACCTCTTCGCGCACCGCTTTTAGCACTTCCAGGCCGAAGCGCATGCGGTTTTCAAAGCTGCCACCCCACTCGTCAGTGCGCTTGTTGACTCGCGGCGACCAGAACTGGTCGATCATGTGCTGGTGCACGGCGGAGAGTTCCACGCCGTCCAGGCCGCCCTCCTTGGCGCGGCGGGCGGCCTGGGCGAAGTCACCGATCACACGCCGGATTTCCTCTTCCTCGATAGTCTTGCAGGTGGCGCGGTGCACCGGCTCGCGGATGCCGGAAGGCGACATCAGGTTGGGCCAGTGCTCGCCGTCCCATCGCGAGCGCCGGCCCATGTGGGTGATCTGGATCATGATCCTGCCGCCGTGTTTGTGCACGGCATCGGCCAGGTTCTGAAAGTGCGGAATGATGCGGTCGGTGGAGAGATTGACCGAGCTCCACCAGCTTTGCGGACTGTCGATGGAGACGACACTGGAGCCGCCGCAGATGCACAGGCCGCAGCCGCCCTTGGCCTTTTCCTCGTAGTACTTGACGTAGCGCTCGGTGGTCATGCCGCCGTCGGTGGCGTAGACCTCGGCGTGGGCGGTGCTGACGATGCGGTTGCGGATTGTCAACTGATTGATCTGCAACGGGCGGAAGAGTGCTTCGAACTGCGACATGTTTTATACCCTTGTTAAAACTGGCTCAACCCACGTAGGAGACCGGTAAAACATCGAACAAACCGTGGTCGACTCCTTCTTCCGCGGCGCTCTGGTGCTGCACCGCCCGGGTTTTGAACCCCAG
Organism: Microbulbifer sp.; assembly: GCF_051659245.1. Lineage (NCBI taxonomy): Bacteria > Pseudomonadati > Pseudomonadota > Gammaproteobacteria > Cellvibrionales > Microbulbiferaceae > Microbulbifer > Microbulbifer sp. The sequence continues at coordinate 28,008 of NZ_JBOFOC010000159.1, read as the reverse complement.
GCCCAGGCTGTCGGAGATCTGATCCATGGCGCCGGCGAACCAGCCGGTGAACATGTATTCCACCTTGCGGTTTACCTTGCCGTATTCGTACACGAATGCGGAGTGATCGAGCCGCACCCGGGCCGCACCCGAATCGATGTCCAGACGCTCGATGGTGAACAGTCCCCAGCCGCGCTGGGACAGGCGCTTCATATAGTGCTCGAACACGGCGCGGCCGCTCAGGCCGTGCAGCGCCGCTTCCTTTTCGCACCAGTGATAGGCGGATTTGTAGCCGGCCTTATAGAGGATCTCGGCGTAGCGCTCGGGGCCGATCTCGTCCTCGATGGCTTTGTGGTTGTTAATGAAAAAGTGCCGCGGCACGTAGAGCATCGGCAGGGCGTCGGTTGTCCAGACGCCGGTTTCTTCGTCTACCTGGATCGGCATTTGCGGTGCGTGGCTGGTCATGTCGGTATCTCTCCCCAGGTTTGTTCGTCAGTGCGGTAGGGTGCGCCGTGTCGTCGCCTGGTCGTCCGCAGCGCTTCCCGGTGCGCACGGCGCACCCCACGATAGCTTGAGTTCCGAGTTTTATTCGCCCCAGACTTCGCCCAGTATCCGGAGCCAGTTTTCCCCCATCACCTTGCGCACCAGCCGCTCGGAAAAGCCGTGGCGCAGCAGGGCTTCGGTCAGGTTGGGGAACTCGCCCACGGTGCGGATGCCTTCGGGGTTGACGACCTTGCCGAAGTCGGTCAGGCGGCGGGCGTAACCCTTGTCGTGGGTCAGCCACTCGAAGAAGTCCTTGCCGTGGCCCTGGGTGAAGTCGGTGCCTATACCCACCTGGTCTTCACCGGCGATGTCGACGATGTAGCTGATGGCTTCGACGTAGTCGTCGATGGTGGAGTCGATGCCGTTTTTCAGGAACGGCGAAAACATGGTGACGCCGATAAAGCCGCCGTGATCGGCGATAAAGCGCAGCTCCTCGTCCGATTTGTTGCGCGGGTGCTCTTTCAGACCGGACGGCAGGCAGTGGGAGTAACACACGGGTTTTTTCGATTCCAGGATCACCTCCTGGGAGGTTTTCGAGCCTACATGCGACAGGTCGCACATAATGCCGACCCGGTTCATCTCCGCCACCACTTCGCGGCCGAAGTCGGACAGGCCGCCGTCGCGCTCGTAGCAGCCGGTACCGATCAGGTTCTGGGTGTTGTAGCACAGCTGCACCACGCCGACGCCCAGGTCCTTGAACACCTGTACGTAGCCCAACTGATCCTCGAAGGCGTGGGCGTTCTGAAAGCCGAGCAGTATGCCGGTTTTGCCGGCTTCCTTGGCCCGGCGGATGTCCGCGGTGGTGTGCACCTTCATCACCAGATCGCTATTGGCTTCGATGAGGTTGTTCATCTCGACGATGTTGTCGACGGTGCTCTGAAAACTCTCCCAAACCGACACGGTGCAGTTGGCGGCGGTGAGGCCGCCCTTGCGCATATCCTCGAAAAGCTCGCGGTTCCACTTGGCGATGATCAGGCCGTCGATGACAATGGCGTCGCGGTGCAGTTCGCTGGCGTTCATGAGTCGGTTCCCGTGATTTGTTTGGTGGCTAAGCAGGGAGTGTATGCACGGGGGGAAGGGGTCAGTTCACTGGATGCGACAGGTGCGAGACTAAAATCGGCATGCTTGGCAAGGAGATTGTCGGGCGGTACCGCACGATGCGGGTTCGTGCCGGGCGTAAAAGGTGCGCCGCACCCCGCCATCCATGGCGGTCGCGCACGTGCGGTAGTTTTGGGTGAAGGTCGGCGTTAACCGACAGAAACCAGCGCCAGAGGCGCTGCTATAAAACGCACCGCACCGTAGGTGGGCTCGGCCTTGGCCACCTGCAGGGCCTTGTGCGAGGAGGGCTGAGACTCGGTGCCGTCCGCCGGTGAATCCAGCTGTTTCATCGACCAGACCGCCGCCCGCTCCTCCTTGGGGGAGATGCCGACGTACTTGCGATAACAACGACTGAAATGCGGCGCCGATACGAAGCCGCACATGGAGGCCACTTCGATGATGGAGCAGGTGGTTTGCTTCAACAGCTGCCGGGCGCGATCCAGCCGCAGCTTGAGATAGTAGCGCGAAGGGGTGCAATTCAAGTGCTTCAGGAACAGCCGCTCCAGCTGTCGGCGGGAGATGCCGACGTAGCTGGCCAACACTTCCAGCTCGATCGGCTCCTCGATGTTTGCCTCCATCAGTTCGGTCACCTCGGCCAGCTTGGGTTGCGCCGAGCTCAGCAGGCGGCGCAGCGGGGTCTGCTGCTGTTCGCTGTCCGGCCGTATCCGGTCGCAGAGAAACATGTCGCAAATGGCGCTGGTCAGCGCCTTGCCGTGTTGGCGAGTGACCAGGCTGAGCATCATATCCATGGGTACGCCGCCGCCGGTGCAGGTGATGCGGTCCCGGTCCAGGGTGTAGAGGCGGTTGGTGCAGTTCACCTTCGGAAAGCGCTCCTGCAAAGCCGCCAGGCACTCCCAGTGGGCGCTGCAGGTGTAGCCGTCCAGCAGGCCCGCGCTGGCCAGCACATAAGCGCCCGTGCACACGGCGCCCAGGGTCACATGCTTCTGCGCATGGGCCATTTGCTGCAGCCAGGTCACTTCCCTTTTGGTGAAACTGCGGGTGATGTCCACGCCGCCGACCACGATGACGATATCGAACAGCCGGTTGTCACCGATGGGCGCATCCGGCGTGATGGCGACGCCGTCGCTCGCCTTTACGGGTTCGCTGCCGCCGTCCGAAAGCAGTTGCCAGGTATAGAGCTCCCGCCCGCTTAGCTGGTTTGCCATGCGCAGTGGCTCGATCGCTGCGGCCAGGGCCACAAGGGTGAAATTCTGAATCAGCAGAAAGCCGACCCGGTAGGGTTGAACATCGGCGTTTGTGGCTTGCGATACAGTATCGTTATGCATGGACTTACCCTCCAGCCATCATGTAAGTCCAGTCGCCACGGCGGCGACTGTATTATTTTTATCGGGAAGCGCCGTTGCCGGTGCAGATGGCGCCGCTTCCAGGCCCGGGAGTACTCCGTTTTCTCATCGCTTCACCTCTCTGCTCCTTTCTCTGCTCCTTACCGGAAGGCGGGAGGGGGAATGTATATTTGAAATTTATATTACGGCCGATTTTTCGATCACAGTTATCCAAAAGCGACATTCTGGGGGTGTCTATGGACCTGATTGCGACATATGGGTTGCGCTTTACTGGCTTTTGTAATGAGAATCAATCTCATGAAAGCTCCGTCCATGCTCTGAGGTTACTCTATACGATCGGGGCAGTTCTCGAAAGGGCCTGGCCGGCAAGAGGGCCCCGCGCTGGCGTGCAGTACCATAGATCGCAAACAGGCTCTGAGGATTGCGCTGTAGAAGCCTGCTTGCAGGCGAGCATTCCCGGTGCCTTGCCGCGACCTCAATTCGCCTGCAAGCAGGCCCCTACAGGGGGATTCCACTTAACTTAGTACCATTGTGCGCCGGGACTCATCCGTCGATGACCACATTGGAAAGCGGAGTGCTGCAGCAGGACAGTATGAACCCCTCGGCCAAGTCCTCCTCGGTAATCCCCCCGTTGTGTTGAATGTCCACTTCGCCGGACACTTTTCGAACCTTGCAAGTGCCGCAGATTCCAACCCCGCAGGCCTTGGGAATGGTCAATCCCAGCCGGCTGGCCGCAGTGTGCAGCGTCTCGCTGGGCGCCGCCTGTACGCTCATGCCCGACTGTACAAACTCTACCGTGAACAGATCCGAGTCCTTGGTCTCCTCTGCCTCGCGCACCGCGATCTCCGCTTGATCCAGGGCGTCTTGTGTGACTTCCGCCGGCGTCGCACCGAAGGACTCCTCGTGGTAAAAGTTCATGTCGAAGCCGACGTCCTTCAGCACGGACCGCACCGCTCTCATATAGAGCGGGGGGCCGCAACAGAAAATCCGCCGCGACATGTAATCCGGTGCCACCATCTCCAGTTTCGTCTTGTCCAGAAACCCCCGGTAACCGTTCCAGGCCTGTCCGATCTCGATGCGTTCGCAGATCACCGACAGGCTGAAGTTAGGAACCCGTGAGCACATGTGCTCCAGTTCGCGATGAAAGATGATGTCGTTGGGGGTGCGGGCACTGTGGATGAATGCCATGTCCACATCGGTGTTGGTGTCGAAGTACCAGCGCGCCATGGACATCACTGGCGTAATACCCACGCCGCCTGAGAGCAGTAGCACCTTGTCCGCCGGGTGATCGATGCAATTGAAATCGCCTACCGGGCCGTGCACCGCCAACTCGTCCTGCTCCCTGAAATTGTCGTGCAGCCAGTTGGACACCAGCCCGCCCGGCACCCGCTTCACGGTGATGGAGAAGCTGTAGGGCACCGAAGGGGAGCTGGAAATGGTATAGGAGCGCATAACCTGCTCGCCGTCGATCTCCAGTTCCAGGGTCACGAACTGGCCCGGTTTGAAGAAGAACAACACCGACTGTTCGGCGTTGAAGCAGAAGGTCTTCACGTCCCAGGTCTCCCGGATCACCCGCACGCAGCGCACCTGATGACGGCCATTGGCCCAGACCCGGGTGTTCAGGGGGTTGAAGGCGGTTGAAGACTGGGAAATATCGGTCGCGCTGGTCATTGCAGTGTCTCCGTGGGAGTGGCAGCCGTCGGGCAGTTGCGGTCATTTTGTTTAAAAATCTCCGGCGGCAGTTAACCATTTGCGACACGACCTTGTTCGTATACTCCAGCGCCCCATGGGGCGGGGGCACAGGAGCTCCCGGCGAGTCGAAAAGGAAACCCGGGGTGTCGTTAACGGACAAATGCCCGGGCCAACCTTTGCCGAGAATTGCTTCAGAATCAGGCACGGCTTCACCCGAAGGAAAACGCAGATGAACGAATACGACCTGTTGAACCTGACATACAACAGTATGGAGGAGGCGCGGCGGCAAATGGTGCGGTTGCTGGAGGAGCGCTCGCGCACCTACTCGCTGCCCCGGCCCCTGTATAACGACCCTCTATTATTCCGCATCGACATGGAAGAGGTGTTCGAGAAGGAGTGGCTGTTCGTCGGTATGACCTGTGAGTTGCCCGCCAAGGGCGACTATATGACAGTGGAGATCGGCCAGAACCCGGTATTGATCGTGCGCGATCGGGACGGGGAGATCCAGGCGTTTCACAATGTCTGCCGCCACCGGGGCTCCCGACTGTGCACTAAGGCCAGCGGCAAGGTGGCCACCCTGACCTGTCCCTATCACCAATGGACTTACGATCTGAAGGGCAACCTTATCTTCGCCAGTCCGGAGATGGGGGAAAACTTCGACCGCAATGAGTACGGCCTGAAACCGGTTCACTGCAAAACCGCCGGTGGTTTCATTTTCGTCTGCCTGCGCCATGGCGAGCCCCCGGCCATCGACGACTTCCTGAGCGCCCTGGCCGAGTACATGGAGCCCTACGATATGGAAAACACCAAGGTGGCGACGGAGTCCACCCTGGAGGAGCAGGCCAACTGGAAGCTGGTGATCGAGAACAATCGCGAGTGCTACCACTGCTCCGGCAGCCACCCGGAACTGTTGCGCACCTTGCTGGAGTGGGACGACACCACCGACCCGCGCGCCACGCCGGAATTTCTCGAACACTGTGAGCGCCAGGCCCAGAGCTGGGACCGGGAGGGGATTCCGCACCGGCACCTGGAGGTCGGCCTGCGCAACCGCATCGTGCGCATGCCGCTGAAAGAGGGCACCCAGGTGATGACCATGGACGGCAAACCCGCCTGCCGCAAAACCCTGGGGCGGGTGCAGAACCGGGAATTGGGCTCCATGCGCATCCTGCACCTGCCCAATTCCTGGAACCACATGCAGAGCGACCACCTGATCGTCTTCCGGGTGCTGCCGGTCTCGGCCCAGAAAACCCTGGTGACCACCAAGTGGCTGGTGCACAAGGACGCAGTGGAAGGTGAGGACTACGAAGTCGAGCGCCTGCGCCAGGTGTGGGACGCCACCAACCGCCAGGACCGCGATCTGGCCGAGGAAAATCAACGGGGGATCAATTCGCTCGGTTATGAGCCGGGGCCTTACTCCGAGACCTATGAGTTCGGGGTGATCAATTTTCTGGACTGGTACGCCGAGACGGTGCTGAACAACGGCAAGCAAGGCAGGTTTTGACTGGGAGGCTGTCGGCGCTTACCCTTGTGGGCTTGTCGCAAACCGATCGCCCAGTGTCGTCCCTGAGCTCGTGAGCATTGGGTGCCCATTTTAGTATCGGTTGACAAACTTAAAAATAACGAGGGGAGTTGAGTCATGTTCAAGCAAACTGCACTAGCTAGCGCCATAGTGACAGCCATAGCCTCCGGTTCCGCGAACGCCTCGCGCATCGAGGAAGTAACGGTCACCGCGACCAAGCGGGCCGAGAGCACACAGGATATCCCCGTCGCCGTCTCGGCGATGAGCGAGGAAAAACTCGAACAAACGGGCGTGGCCAACTTTGCCGATTACCTGGTGCAGATGCCGGGCGTCACGGCCGGCGGCAGTGGTCCGGGGCAGAACACCATCTACATTCGCGGCGTCGCCTCCACCACGCCCAACCTGACCACCGCGGGGGTGGCGGGCCTGGCGCCCAACGTGGCTCTGTACCTGGACGAGCAGCCGCTGGCCCAGCCGGGCCGCAACCTGGATGTCTACGCCGCCGACTTGCAGCGGGTGGAAGTGCTGGCCGGTCCCCAGGGCACCCTGTTCGGGGCCAGTTCCCAGGCCGGCACGGTGCGGCTGATCACCAACAAACCGGACTCGACCTCCACCGACGCCAAAGTGAAATTCGGCACCTCCTTTACCAGCGGCGGCGAACCCAGCAACAACGTCGAAGCGATGCTCAACCTGCCGGTGGCCGACAACCTGACCTTGCGCGGCGTGGTCTACGTCGACCACAAGGGCGGCTACATCGACAATGTGTCCGGCACGCGCAGCGCGGCCGAGTCCGCGCGCTTCCGGCCGGCGGGGACCATGCGCGACAACGGCGTGGCGGTCAGCGACCGGCGGGCCGGCATCCAGTCCACGGCGGATTTGAGCGACGTCACCTTCCTGGAAGCGGACAACTCCGACCGCACCGAGGACGATTTCAACGATGCCACCTATACCGGCGGCCGGCTGAGCGGCCTCTGGGACATCAATGGTAACTGGAGCCTGCTGCTCGGCGCCGCCCAGCAGACCATCGAGTCGGAAGGCGTGTTCTTCGTCGACCCGGAGCTGGACGACCTGGAAATCCAGCGCTTCTCGGAAGACTCCCTGGAGGATTCCTTTGAAAACGTCAACTGGACCCTGGAAGGGCTCCTGGGGGAGCTGGAAGTGGTCTACACCGGGGCCTTCACCAGCCGCGAAGCCGATCAGGTGGTGGATTACACCGACTACCTGTTCGTGGGCCAGTACCTGCCCTACTACATTTGTGACAGCTCGGTGAGCTATGGAGACGCGCCGCTCAGCGGCACCTGCCAGGCGCCCAACCTGTTTGTCGACTCCACCACCGAAACCGAGGTGAGCACCCACGAACTGCGCTTCTCCACCCCCGCCGACAATCGCATCCACGCCACCTTCGGCGCCTTCTACAGCGACCTGGAGCTGCGCGAGCGCAACGACTTCACCTACCCGGGCTCCACCCTAGTGAACGGGATCGGTTTCGCGCCCAACTACCCGTTCACCACCGGCTACACCTCGGACCCGGGGCCCTTCCCCGCGGGCGTGATCTTCCGCAACGACGTCAAGCGCACCGACCGGCAAATGGGGGCGTTCGGGGAGGTGACCTTCGAGCTGAGCGATACCTTTTCGGCGATTGTCGGCTCCCGTTACTACGATATCGAAGTGGATTTCGAAGGCAGCGCCAACTCCTCATTCGGTAATCTCTCCGGGGAGGACGGCGACGATGTCAACGCCTACGGCACCGACATCAGCGACCTCTACAACGGCGACGGAGAATACACGTTCCGTGGCCACTGGAACCCTGATCGGCATATCACATATACGCGGGATATGTCGCTGGAGGAGATCATGGCGACGGATCCGGAGCTCACCGCGGCGCAGGCTAACCAGATCTTCAAGGCAACCCGGGCGCCGGACGTGGCCGCCACCGACGGCACCATCTTCAAGTTCACCCTGCAGTGGATGCCGACGGACGACTACCTGTTGTACGCCACCGCCTCGGAGGGCTTCCGCCCCGGTCTGCTGAACCGGCCCGGCGGTGCACAGGGCCCCGGCGACTACACCGTGCCCTTCGCCCTGGACACGGACGACACCACCAACTACGAGCTGGGTTGGAAGCTGGACGTGCTGGACGGTCAGTTGCGCTTTAACGGCAACCTGTTCTTCGTGGACATCGAGAAGATGCAAACCACGATTTTCGATCCCAGCATCACCAACCTGTTCTTCTCGGACAACGCCGCCAATGCGGAAGTCAAAGGCGTCGAAGGGGACTTCGTCTGGGCGCCGGAGGCCCTCTCCGGGCTGATGGTCAGCGGCTCCTTCTCGATCCTCGACACCGAGATCACCGAAGTGCTCACGCCCACCGATGACGTGCAGGTAGGCGACGAACTGGCCTTTGCGCCCCGCTTCCAGGCCAATCTGCAGGCGCGCTACGAGTGGTACGGCGACCTGACCTACCACGTTATGCCCCACGTGTCCTACTCCGACTCCTCCTACACGGATATCATCAGCATCAACCGGGCCGAACTGGACAGCTGGGCCCTGCTGGGGATGACTGCGGGCTTCACCGGCGATCACTGGTCGGCGGAACTGTTCGCCGACAACCTTACGGACGAGCGCGCGGAAGTGAGCGGCAGCTTCGTGTTCGACCGGCACCGCGTCAGCATGGTGCGGCCACGGACGCTCGGTGTGCGGGGTTCGTACCGGTTCTGATAGACTCAGGTTTCGGAGTTCAAGGGTCTGCCGATGGCAGAAGCCTGTGGTGGACTCCGAAACTGGAGTAATTAGCGATGTCGCAAGTTCAAACCGGGTTGGATTTGACCGGGATTCAAAAAAAGGTCGTCGCCGGGGAATACGGCGACGCCCTGGTCGATCTCGAACAGGTGCTGAGCTCGCGGCCCGATGAGCCCGAAGCGCTCTACATGCGGGCTGTATGCCAGCGCTACCAACGCCGTTTCGACGAGGCCGCCGAATGCCTGGAGCGGCTCAAAGCCGTTGCGCCCGACCACGGGCGCGGGCACCAGGAAGAGGGGCACCTGTATCGCGCGATGGGCGATGATCACAGCGCCCTGTCGGCCTATGGCCGAGCCTGTCAACTCAACCCCGCCCTGGTCGCCAGTTGGAAGGCGCAGCTGGAAATTCTGGTTCAACTGGGTCGAACGGCCGAAGCGCAACAGATCAAGGCCCAGTTGGAGTGGCTGCAAGCCCTGCCCAAGCCCCTGGTGGCGGTCATGGACCTGATATCCCAGGGCAAGTTGCTTAAGGCGGAAGACATCTGCCGGCGGTTTTTACAAAAGATCCCCCACCACGTCGAGGCCATGCGGCTGCTGGCGGATATCAGCATAGGCTTCGGCATTTTGGAAGACGCCGAGTTTCTGCTCGAAAGCGCGCTCAAGTTCAAACCCGACAATATTCGGGTCCGAATGGACTACATACAGGCGTTGCGCAAGCGACAGAAGTTTGAAAAGGCGCTGGCCGAAGCGAAAACGTTGCTGGACACCTCACCCGACAATGTTCAGTTCCAGTCCCTGTATGCTATCGAGGCCATGCAGACTGGCGACTACGACACCGCCCTGGCCCTGTTCGATAAAATCCTGAGCCGCGTGCCCGGGGATGCCAACACCCTGACCTCCAAGGGGCACGCGCTGAAAACCTGTGGCCGGGTGGACGAAGCGGTGGGCTGTTACAAGGGCTCCCTGAAGAGCAACCCCAATCACGGTGAGGCCTATTTCTCCCTGGCCAACCTGAAGATCTACACCTTTTCCGATTCCGAAATCGAGGAAATGCACCGTCAGGAAGCCAACACCAACCTGACGCACATGCAGCGCGTCTACTTGTGCTTCGCCCTGGGCAAGGCCTACGAAGACAAGGGCGAATACGCATCGGCCTTTAAATATTACGATCGCGGCAACCACTTGAAAAAGCTGCAGAGCCGCTATCGCGCTGAGAGTATGACCGGCGAGATGCGCGCGCAACAGGCGGTGTGCACCCGGGAGTTGTTCGAGCGCCGGTCGGGCGCCGGGCACCCGGCGCCCGACCCCATTTTTATCGTCGGCCTGCCGCGGGCGGGCTCGACCCTGCTGGAACAGATTCTCTCATCCCACAGCCAGGTGGACGGCACTCTGGAGCTGCCCAACATACTGTCGCTGTCGCAGCGCCTGCGCAGGATGGGACGCGACAAAGGATGTGCGGACTATCCGGAGATACTGGGGCATCTTTCCGACGAAGAGTTGCAGCAGTTTGGCGAAGAGTACATCCGGGATACGCGCATTCACCGACGGGGCGCGCCCTTTTTCATCGATAAGATGCCGAACAACTTCCGACACATCGGCCTGATCAGACTGATTCTGCCCAACGCCAGAATCATCGACGCGCGCCGTCACCCCATGGCCTGTTGCTTCAGCGGCTACAAGCAGCTGTTTGCGGAGGGGCAGGAGTTCAGCTACGACCTGCGGAATATCGGCACCTATTACCGGGACTATGTGGAACTGATGGATCACTGGGACCGGGTACTGCCCGGCTTTGTATTGCGCGTGCAGTACGAAGATGTGGTCGCCGATCTGCGGGGCCAGGTGCGCCGCCTGCTGGAGTTCTGCGGCCTGCCCTTCGAGCAGGCCTGTCTGGAGTTCCACAAGACCGAGCGGAACGTCCGCACACCCAGTTCCGAGCAGGTGCGCCAGCCCATTTTCCGCAGCGGCGTCGAGCAGTGGCGCTATTTCGAGCCCTGGCTGGCGCCTCTGAAAGAAGCGCTCGGCGAAGCGGTGTTGGAACGCTGCGAGCAATCATCGCAGCAGGATTCGAGCATCGGGGGTGTTGGTACTTGATGGGGCTATGGACGTATGCAATGTGCCCGGTGCCATCCCTCCCTGTCACGCTCAGAAACGCGAGATTATGAACAGGCTCTAAGAGCCTGTTTGCGATCTATGGTGCTGCACGTCCAGCGAGGGATCGGGAGGGGTGCCTCTTTCCGGGACACGGGCTGGGCGCCCCCCTTAAATACGTCCCTGTACGCTCGTAATCGGCATCCCTGCCTCATACGGTCCCGAAAAGAGGCACCCCTCCCGACCTGGAGAGTTCTTCGCGAGATTCTAAACAGGCTCTAACGGAACAGCTCCAGAATTTCCTCTCCGTTCAACCGCGAGAGTGCGCTGCCTTCGCCGCTGAGCAGGGCGTCGGCGAGGGACTGCTTGCGCTGCTGCAATTCCTGGATGCGCTCCTCGATGGTGCCCTCGGCGATCAGCTTGTAGACGAAGACCGCTTTCTGCTGGCCGATGCGGTGGGCGCGGTCGGTGGCCTGGTTTTCCGCCGCCGGGTTCCACCAGGGATCGTAGTGGATCACCGTGTCCGCCGCGGTGAGGTTGAGGCCGAAGCCGCCGGCCTTGAGGCTGATCAGGAACAGCGGCACCTCGCCGGACTGGAACCGATCGATCGCCTCGTCCCGCTTGCGGGTGCGCCCGGTGAGCTTGCTGTGGGCGATGCCGCGCCTGTCCAGTTCGCGCTCGACGATCGAAAGCATGCTGGTGAACTGGGAAAACAGCAGTATTTTACGCCCCTCGGCGAGCATCTCCTCAAGCATTTCCAGCAGGGCTTCCAGCTTGGCGGACTGCTTGACCTTGACCGCGCTGGGAATTTTCACCAGCGCGGGATCGCAGCAGATCTGGCGCAGCTTGAGCAGGGCGTCCAGCACCTGGATATGGCTCTTGGCCAGGCCCTTGTTCTGCAGTAGCTTGCGCACCTCTTTTTCCATGCTGGCGCGCACGGTCTGGTAAAGCTTCTGCTGGCCGCTGCCCAGGGTCACGGACTGCACGATCTCGGTTTTCGGCGGCAGCTCGCCGGCCACCTGCCCCTTGGTGCGCCGCAGCATAAAGGGCGCAGTGCGGTTGCGCAGCTGGCGCTGGCGGGTCTCCTCGCCGTGCTTTTCGATGGGGTTGCGATAGAGGCGATTGAAGGATTTGTCGTTGCCGAGCAGTCCCGGCATCAGGAAATCGAATTGGGCCCAGAATTCCCCCAGATGGTTTTCCAGCGGTGTGCCGGTCAGGCACAGGCGCTGCGCGGCGCTGTAATTGCGCAGTGCCTGGGAGACCTTGGCGCGCGGGTTCTTGATTGCCTGGGCCTCGTCCAGTACCAGCAGGCTGAAGGGGTAGGGAGCGAGTATCTCCGCGTCCCGCTGTGCCAGGGCGTAGCTGGTGATCACCAGGTCGTAGTCGGCGAGTTTGCGCAGTTTCGGTTTTCTGTCGGTGCCGTGGCTGACCACCGCCCTGAGTCCCGGAGTGAATTTCTCCGCTTCGTGCAGCCAGTTGCCCAGCAGGCTGGTGGGGGCGACGATCAGCGCCGCTTCGGGCAGTTCGCCGCTCTCTTTCAAGTGGAGAATAAAAGCCAGGGTCTGCAGGGTTTTGCCCAGGCCCATGTCGTCGGCGAGTATGCCGCCGAAGCGGAAGCGGTGCAGGAAGCCGAGCCAGTTGAGGCCCTCCTGCTGGTAGTGGCGCAGCTCGGCATTCAGCCCTTGCGGCGGCGCGACCGCTTCAACCCCCTTGAGGTTTTTCAGTTGCCGCGCCAGCGCGCGGCGCTCCTCGCCGCCGCTCCACTGGAGTTCGCGCTCGCCCAGCGCGTCCTCGAGCTGTGTGAGTGGCGCCAGGTTGTGGTGGTGCAGCTTGAGGCGGCCGTCGGCGTCCAGATCCGGCTCCTCGTGCAACTCAATCAGGGTATCGAGCACCGGGCGCAGCCAGTCGCTGGGGATGTTCAGCCACTGGTCCGGTTCCAGTTCCACCATCAGCCCGCCCTCGGGCAGTTGGTCCCCGTATTCGAGGGCGCGCACCAGCAGCGGCAACAGGGCGAGTTGTTCATCGCCGAAATTGACCCGGATGCCGAGGCTGTCTTCTCCCAACTCGCCCGACAGGCTTTCGGCGCGGGTGATATTGAGCTGGAAGCCCGGGTCCGTTTCCACCTGCCAACCCTGCGCGCGCAGGGCATCCGCGTCCCGCTCGAGGAATTCCTGCCAGCGCAGCGGCGAGGGGAGTATCTCGTCGTCGGGCAGCAGGAAGCCGATATCGCCGTGGTCCCCGGCGGACAGGCGGTAGCCGGTGAAGCCGAGCCCTTCCAGTTCGTCCGCGGCGTCGCTCTCGAAATCCTCGTCGCGCGCCAGTAGCAGCCGTTGGTTCTCTGTTTCCACAATCTGAGTGGGGCGGGAGGGGAAGGCCGGGACCCGGTATTCCCCGTAGAGGAAATGCAGGCTGGCGTAGAGGTATCCCTGAGGCTCCCGGCGTGCCAGCCGCAATACCGGCACCGGCTTGCCGGCGACGCCGGCGGGCTGCTCCACTGGCAGCGGCAGGCTGTTGGAGGGCAGCTTCTCCGCCAGCAGCTGTGCTATTTCCAGCCGCGAGTGCTCCGGCACCGGGGGCATTTGCATCAGCAACAGTATCTGCTCGCCGGTGAGCGGCGTGTCGATGACGCCGCAGAGGCCGGTTGCGGGCTCCAGGTAGTGGGGCGGCTCGGTGGCGGCGGCCAGCCATTCGCCGGGGCAGCCCTCCAGCATCACCCGCAGCTGTGTCTGTTCCGCCCCGCCGCTGTCGTCCCAGGTGAAGGTCAGGCGTCGTTCGCCGCCGGCGGTGACGGGGAGATCGGCGGAGCCGAGGAAGGCGCGGCCCGTGGCCAGTATTTCCGTCAGCGCCAGGGTGCCGAGGCGGCCTTCGGGGGTGAAATCCCAGTCCGCGTTGCCGCAATCCGCGAGCAGCTCCACGATGGTGTCGTCGCTGGGGGACAGGTGTTCGTTGCTATCGTAGGTCCAGGGGTTGCGAGGAATGGACACTATCTTGCCCCAGCTGCCATCCTTCCTGCGCCTGGCCCGGCGCATGCTCACCTGAAATCTACCGTCGGCGGAGCGGTCGAACAGGTAGATCACCCTCTGGTCGCGGCGCTCCGGCAGTGGGGTGGAGGCGCGACTGGTGGCGTGGAGGCGCCGCTGCCAGCTGGACAGGGCGAAATTGCCGCTGGAAGCATCGCCGCTTTCCATCTGCCGCATGACGGTGAGCAGTACGGCGACCACATGCTTGCAGTTGAAACCCACCGGGCAGTCGCAGTAACCGCTGATGCGCGCCTGCCGCTGGCCTGGCGTCAGGTGGATTTCCTGCTCATAGATGACACCGCCGGATACCTCGCTGTAGACGACGCCGGCTTCCCCGTCGACCCTGACGTCCGCTACCCGCTGGTCCTCGGCGTACTGCTGGCCGCGCTGAAAGGCGCCGGCGCCACAGGCGGCGAGTATGGCGCCGCGGGTGACAGTCGGTAACGACATGGGAATGGCTCCGTGCGGGGAAAAGGCGAAATCCTATGCCACTGTCGGGGAGGTGTCGAGGGGCTGGCGCCTGTGGCGATGCCCGCTCGGCAACACCGCCTTCAGAGCGGCAACTGGCCCAATGTCCAGCGCAGCAGGAAGAACACCAGCAGCCCGCCGCCGATGGTCGCCAGCAGGTGCCGGGTGAGGGCGGCGATGGCGATGGTCGCCAGCCCGGCCAGCAGGTAGGCATTGTCCGGACCCACGGACCAGTGCTCGCCATCCGGCAACAGCATGCCCGGCACCACGATGGCGGTGAGCACCGCGGTCGGCACGTAGTGCAGGCCCTGGCGCACCAGCGGCGGGAAGCGCAGGTCGGGAAAGGCGAACAGGCTGTAGCGGATCGAAAAGGTGATCGCCAGCATGCCGAGAATCAATAGCCAGTTGTCCATCAGGCCAGCTCCTCCACCATCTGTTCCTTGCGCCGCTCCAGCATCACGCCGACGGCTATCCCGCTGAATGCCGCCGCCATCAGGCCGAGCTTGTACGGCAGGCCATAACAGGCCAGGGCCACCGCGGCCGCCACCAGGGCTGCCGCCACCTGGGGGCTGTTGCGCAGCGTGGGCACGACGATGCCGATAAAGGTCGCCAGCATGGCGAAGTCCAGCCCCCACGCGCTTAGATTTGGCACGCTCTTACCGAACAGTACGCCGATCAGGGTGCTCAGTAGCCAGTTCAGGTACATGGCCAGCGCCGCGCCGAAAAAATACCAGTGCTTGTTCGGCGAGACATCGGACCCGGTGTAGCGATGCAGCACCACCGCGTAGGCCTCGTCGGTCAGCCAGAAGGCCAGCGGCATCCGCCAGCGCTTGGGCAGATGGCGCACGAAGGGCTGCAGGCTGGCGCTGTAGAGGGCGTGGCGCAGGTTGACGACGAAGGTGGTGAGCAACAGCACGATCAAGCCGGTGCCGGCGTTGAGCAGGCTGATGGTGATAAACTGGGCCGAGCCGGCGAACACCAGCAGCGACATGCCGAGGGTCTGCCAGGCACTCAGCCCGGCGGCGCCGGCCAGGCTGCCGAAGATGATGCCGAAGGGCATGGCGCCGAGCAGCATCGGCAGCATGTCGCGGGCGCCCTGGGTGAATTCTTGCAAGCGGGTCATGGACGTTCTCCTCCTGACCCGGAAGCCTAGCGCCGCCGCTGCGCCAGGTCTTGAACGATCTTGCGCAGTTGTGCGGCGGATATCTACCGGGTGCAGGCCCTGCGATATTCGCCGGGGCCGACGCCATAGGCCTGCTTGAACTGGCGGGTCAGGTGGCTCTGGTCGGCGAAGCCAAGTTGCAGGGCCACGTCGAGCGGCGCGCAGCCATCCTTCAGCAGGGCGCGTGCATGCTCCAGGCGTCGCTGCCTGAGCCAGGCATGGGGCGGCAGGCCGGTGGCGCGGCGAAAAACCCGGGCGAAGTGGAACGGCGACAGGTTGACCGCCGCCGCCAGTTGCTCCAGCGATGGCGGCTCGGCCATACGGCTGCTCAACAGTTCCTTCGCCAGCGCCACTGCCTGCGGCTCGCGCCCCGGCGACGGCGCCTCGGGAATATGGGCATGGCGCTGGAACAGCAGGAGGATCGCCTCGCGCCAGGCGGTCTGTTGCTGCAAGGCGCTGGCGCCGCCGTCGAGCAGGCGGTGCAGCTGGGCAAAGCGCCGGTGTAACTGCGGGTCATGCAGCACGCTGGCCGAGAATGTGGGCAGCCCCCTCCGGCCCAGCTGCAGCTCCTCCAATACTCCGACAACCTGGGCATTGTCCGGGTAGAAACCGCGGTAACTCCATCCCTGCTCATGCGCCTTGGAGCCGGTGTGCACTTCGTCGGGATTGATCAGCACCATGCTGCCCACCGGCGCCAGGTGTTCGCCTCCCTTGTGGCGGAAGCGCTGGGCACCCCGTTCGATCACCGTGAACACAAAGCCTTCATGCACATGGGGGGCGAAGCGCTGCTCAAGATATTGCGCGTGCAGCAACTCCACTCCGCCGAGCTCACGGGATTGCCAGAAACGGGTCTGTTCGCTGCTGCCCTTGGCCATCGTTTACGCGCTGAATTCTTTCGGTTGTTGCTTGCGGCCAGTGACCGTCGAACAAGTCAGTCGCCGCTTGATTCCCGCGGGGGCCATCCCCCCAGTTCCCGCCATCGATTCACGATACCGCAGAACAGTTCCGCGGTCTTCTCCGCGTCGTATTCGGCGGAGTGGGCGCTGCTGTTGTTGAACTCGATACCGGCCGCCTGGCAGGCCTTGGCCAGTACCGTCTGCCCGTAGGCGAGGCCGGCGAGGGTGGCGGTGTCGAAGCAGGAAAAGGGGTGGAAGGGGTTGCGCTTGATGCCGCAGCGGTCCACGGCGGCGTTGATAAAGCCGAGGTCGAAATGGGCGTTGTGGGCCACCACCACGGCGCGGGTGCAGCTGTGTTTCTTTACCGCTGCGCGCACCTTGCGGAAGAGTTCCGGCAGGGCGATTTCCTCGGGAACGGCGTCGCGATCCGGGGATTCCAGGTCCACGCCGATAAAGTCCAGCGCCGACTGCTCTATATTGGCGCCCTCGAAAGGGTCCAGGTGGAAACTGTGGGTCTCCACCGGTTTGAGCACGCCGCTTTCGTCCATATCCAGGATCACTGCGGAGATTTCCAGCAGGGCATCGGTGCGCGCATTGAAGCCGCCGCACTCCAGGTCCACCACTACGGGCAGGAAGCCGCGAAATCGCTGCGCCAGGAGGCTTTTGGGTCCGGTGGGTTCTTCCGCGGGGGTCACTTGGGGTCCTTAAAAATCAAAAATCTGACTTGGTTTCGAAGCTTATTTGTAGGATGGGCACACTTCGCTTTGCCCATCCTACGGATCTTTCCCTGTAGGAGCCTGCTTGCAGGCGAAAAGAACAGAACTCCGTAGCTTTTCGCCTGCAAGCAGGCTCCTACGGCACAATCCCGGAAGTTCCGAGTCCCGAGTCCCGAGTCCCGAGTCCCCAATCATACCAACCGCCAGCTCAATACCTCCCCGGCGGCCAGGGGAATCAATTGTTCCTCGCCCATGGCCAGGCTTTCCGGCAGGGCCCAGGGCCGCTTCTCCAGGGTGATGGTATCCGTGTTGCGCGGCAGGCCGTAGAAATCCGGGCCGAACTCGCTGGCGAAGCCCTCCAGCTTGTCCAGCTTGCCGACGCGGTCGAAAGCCTCGGCGTAGAGTTCGATGGCGCTGAAGGCGGTATAGCAGCCGGCGCAGCCGCAGGCGGTCTCCTTCTTGTGCTGGGCGTGGGGCGCAGAGTCGGTGCCCAGGAAGAATTTCGGGCTGCCGCTGGTGGCCGCTTCGATCAGCGCGGACTGGTGGTAGCTGCGCTTGAGGATCGGCAGGCAGTAGTAGTGGGGCCGGATGCCGCCTACCAACATGTGGTTGCGGTTGTACAGCAGGTGGTGCGCGGTGATGGTGGCGCCCACGCCGTCGCGAGCCTGGCCGACAAATTCCGCCGCCTGGGCGGTGGTGATATGTTCCAGCACGATTCTCAGCTGTGGAAAGTCGTTCACCACCCTGGACAGGATCTTTTCGATAAATACCCGCTCGCGGTCGAAGATATCGATATCCGCGGTGGTGACTTCCCCGTGCAGCAGCAGTTTCATGCCACATGCCTGCATGGCCTCCAGCGCCGGGTAGATGTTGGCGATATCGGTGACCCCGGAATCGGAGTTGGTGGTGGCGCCAGCGGGATAGAGTTTGGCGGCGACCACGCCGGCCCGATGGGCCTGGCGGACGACTTCCGCACTGGTCCGGTCGGTCAGGTAGATCACCATCAGCGGCTCGAAGGAGTTGCCCTCGGGAATCTGCTTGCGGATGCGCAACTGGTAGGAGAGGGCGTCTTCCGCATCTACTACCGGCGGCACCAGGTTGGGCATCACGATGGCGCGGCGAAACTGCCTGGCTGCGTCGCCCACGGTGCGCGGGAGAGCGGCGCCGTCGCGCAGGTGGATATGCCAGTCGTCCGGAGTACGTAAAGTGACGCGGAGGGTGGGTTGCTCCATCATAGGCTGTGGTCAAATGGCCGGTGGTTAGTGGATGCGATCAGCGCCGCGAATGCTACCCGAAGCGCGGCCAAATTGCGATGAATTGTCTGGTTAAGAAATGTACAATGGCGAGTCGGTAGCCTGCTGGCGCTAGTCGTCCGCGAGTTGAGGCGCTACAATCGCGCCCCGAAAAAGGCGGGCCAACCGCTTATCATGGGTACACTTCCAACAATAATCCCTCCCAGACCGACACTCTCCGGGGCGTGGTAGCGCTCTGTGTGGCGGCTTATTCCCAGCAGAGGACAGCAATGAGCAAAATCGACAAAGTGGTACTTGCGTACTCCGGCGGACTGGACACTTCCGTGATTGTGCGCTGGCTGCAGGAAACCTATGACTGCGAGGTGGTGACCTTCACCGCCGATATCGGCCAGGGCGAGGAGGTGGAACCGGCGCGCGCCAAGGCGCAGGCGCTGGGGGTGAAGGATATCTATATCGACGACCTGCGCGAGGAGTATGTGCGCGATTTCGTCTTCCCCATGTTCCGCGCCAACACCATCTACGAGGGCGAGTACCTGCTGGGCACCTCCATCGCCCGCCCGCTGATCGCCAAACGCCTGATCGAGATCGCCAACGAGACCGGTGCCGATGCCATTTCCCATGGGGCCACCGGCAAGGGTAACGACCAGGTGCGTTTCGAGCTCGGCGCCTACGCGCTCAAGCCGGGTATCCAGGTCATCGCCCCCTGGCGGGAGTGGGACCTCACTTCCCGCGAAAAGCTGATGCAGTACTGCGAACAGCACAAGATCCCGGTGGACTTCTCCTCCGGCAAGAAGAAGTCCCCCTATTCCATGGACGCCAACCTGCTGCATATCTCCTATGAGGGCGGTGTGCTGGAGGACCCCTGGGCGGAAGCCGAGGAGGACATGTGGCGCTGGAGCGTGAGTCCGGAAGCGGCGCCGGACAAACCTCTCTATATCACCCTGACATTTGAGAACGGCGATCCGGTGGCCATCGACGGCGAGCGCCTGAGCCCGGCGACCCTGCTGGAGAAGCTGAACAAACTGGGCGGCGCCAATGGCATTGGCCGCCTGGATATCGTCGAGAACCGCTACGTGGGCATGAAGTCCCGGGGCTGCTACGAGACTCCCGGCGGCACCATCCTGCTCAAGGCGCACCGCGCCATCGAGTCCATCACTCTGGACCGGGAGGTGGCACATATGAAAGACGAGCTGATGCCGCGCTACGCCAAGCTGATCTACAACGGCTACTGGTGGTCCCCGGAGCGCCGCATGCTGCAGGCGGCCATTGATGAATCCCAGCAGGTTGTCAACGGTGAGGTGCGCCTGAAGCTGTATAAAGGCAGCGTCAGCGCCGTGGGCCGCCGCTCCGCGGAGAGCCTGTTCGACGAGCGTATCGCCACCTTTGAAGAGGATGCCGGTGCCTATGACCAGAAGGACGCCGAGGGTTTCATCAAATTGAATGCCCTGAGACTGCGGATTGCCGCCGGCAAGGGAAGAAAATTGATATAGATCAGTTCCCGCCGGCAACGGGTGCGTTTAAATCCCTGCCCGTGAGATACATCTGTGTAGCCGGCCGCGAGAGCACGAATTTTAAAAAGTAACGGAAGTAAGACGATGACGACAACCGTGGCAAAGGCCGGCGATACGCCGGACTATGACTACACCGTAGTACGCCAGTTCACCATTATGGCGGTGGTGTGGGGTATTTTCGGTATGGGTATGGGGGTGCTGATCGCAGCGCAGCTTGCGTGGCCGGAGTTGAACAACTTCTGGCAGCCCTTCAGTCACTTTGGCCGCCTGCGCCCGCTGCACACAAATGCGGTGATCTTTGCCTTCGGCGGCAGTGTGCTGTTCGCGACTTCCTATTACGTGGTGCAGCGCACTTGCCAGACCCGCCTGTGGGGCGGCTGGCTGATCCCGTTTACCTTCTGGGGCTGGCAGGTGGTGATTGTCGCCGCGGCCATCACCCTGCCCATGGGCTACACCTCCACCAAGGAGTACGCGGAGCTGGAGTGGCCGATCGATATCCTGATCGCGCTGATCTGGGTTGCCTACGCACTGGTGTTCTTCGGCACCATCGCCAAGCGCCGGACTTCGCACATCTATGTGGCCAACTGGTTCTTCGGTGCCTATATCATCACCATCGCCGCGCTGCATATCGTCAATAACCTGGAAATCCCGGTCGCGCCGTTCAAGTCCTACTCCATCTACTCCGGTACCAAGGACGCGATGATCCAGTGGTGGTACGGGCACAACGCGGTGGGCTTCTTCCTCACCGCCGCCTTTCTCGGCATCATGTATTACTTCGTGCCCAAGCAGGCGGGCAGGCCCATCTATTCCTACCAGCTGTCCATCGTGCACTTCTGGGCGCTGATTTCCATCTACGTCTGGGCCGGCGGCCACCACCTGCACTACTCGGCGCTGCCGGACTGGACCCAGAGCCTGGCGATGGTGATGTCGATCATCCTGCTCGCCCCCTCCTGGGGTGGCATGATCAACGGCATCATGACCCTCTCCGGCGCCTGGCACAAACTGCGCACCGACCCGACCCTGCGCTTTTTGGTGGTGTCCCTGTCGTTCTACGGCATGTCCACCTTCGAGGGGCCGATGATGTCCATCAAGACGGTCAACGCGCTGTCCCACAACACCGACTGGACCGTGGGCCACGTGCACTCCGGCGCCTTGGGCTGGGTGGCGATGATTTCCATCGGCGCCATCTATCACTTGGTACCGGTGCTCTTCCACCGCAGGCAGATGTACAGCGTGCAGCTGATCAACGCCCACTTCTGGCTGGCTACCGTGGGCACCGTCCTGTACATCGCCGCCATGTGGGTCAATGGCATCACCCAGGGCCTGATGTGGCGCGCCTTTAACGCCGACGGCACGCTGACCTACAGCTTTGTGGAGAGCGTGATCGCCAGTCACCCGGGTTACGTAGTGCGTTGGCTGGGCGGGGCCCTCTTCCTGCTGGGGATGTTCATAATGGCCTACAACGTGTTCCGCACCGTCACCGAAGAGGAAGATGTGGCCCGCAATGACAACACAGCGCCAGTGCCGCATGCGGTTTAGGAGGTCGAATCGTGAAAAATCATGACATAGTAGAGAAGAACGTCGGCATCCTGATCATATTCACCATCATCGCCATCAGCTTCGGCGCCCTGGTGGAAATCGTGCCGCAGTTTTTTATCGAGGCGAACGTGGAGCCCATCGCCGGCCTCAAGCCGCTGGGGCCGGTCGAACTGGAAGGGCGGGATATCTATATCCGCGAGGGTTGCCACGTGTGCCACACGCAGATGGTGCGCCCCCTGCGCGCCGAAGTGGAACGTTACGGCCACTATTCCATGTCCCAGGAGTCCGTCTACGATCACCCCTTCCTGTGGGGTTCCAAGCGCACCGGCCCGGACTTGGCCCGCGTGGGCGGCCGCTACTCCGACGAGTGGCACCGCGCGCACCTGTACAACCCGCGCAACGTGGTGCCGGAATCCAATATGCCTTCCTTCCCCTGGCTGTTTGACAATGTGGTCCACGGCGATCGCACTGCCATCAAGATGCGCGCGCTTCGCACAGTGGGCGTGCCCTATACCGATGAGGATATCGCCAAGGCCGGCGAGCCCTTTGTGGGCGGCCGGGTAAAAGAGATCGACGCGCTGGTCGCCTACCTGCAGCAGTTGGGTGTTCTGGTTCAGCAGAAACGCTAACGGAGCGGGATATTCGTGGATATTGACACATTGCGAGTAATCGGCGTCGTCCTGGGGACGCTGGCATTTTTGGGAATCTGTTGGTGGGCTTTTTCCCCCAAGCGCAAAAAGCGCTTTGAAGAGGACGCCGAACTGCCGTTTGCCGATGAGGAGCTGTCCGAGCGGTCAGCGAGAAAGGCTGGCGAGAAAAAAGAAAGCGAAACACCGGCAAAACAGAATACGAGGCAAGACGATAAATGAGTACCTTCTGGAGTATATGGGTCATTGTGCTCACTCTCGCCAACCTGGCACTGGTCGCCTGGATATTATTCGCCAACCGCCGGGTTGCGGTGAGCGACCAGGAAGATCCGGAAAACCGTACCACCGGTCACGTGTACGACGGTATCGAAGAGTACGACAACCCCCTGCCCAGGTGGTGGTTTCTGCTGTTTGTCGCCACACTGGTTTTTACCGGCATCTACCTGGCGATCTACCCCGGGCTGGGCAACTTCAAGGGCTTCAGCGGCTGGACCTCCGTAGGCCAGTTGGAGAACGAGGAGGCCAAGGCCCGAGAGCAGTTTGATGAGACCTTCGGCCGGTATGTGGAAATGTCTGTCGAAGAGATCGCCGACAACCGCGAAGCGCTGAAAATGGGCGCGCGCATCTTCGCCAACAACTGCGCCGTATGCCACGGCGCCGATGGCGGCGGCAACTACGGCTTCCCGAACCTGACCGACAACGATTGGCTCTACGGCGGCTCTCCGGAAGACATCCTCAAGACGATTCACGACGGTCGCCAGGGTACTATGCCGCCCCAGGGGGCAGTGATCGGCGAAGAGGGTGTGAGGAATGCCGCGGAATACGTACTGGCTCTGAACGGGCTGGAGCACGATACTGCCATGGCCGCTGAGGGCCAGAAGATCTTCGGCGCTGTGTGCCATGTCTGTCACGGTGCAGACGGCAAGGGCAACCAGGCCATGGGCGCCCCCAACCTGACCAACAATATCTGGCTCTACGGTGGTAGTCGCGAGCAGATACAACACACCGTCCGCAGTGGCCGCAGCAACGAGATGCCGAAGCAGGAAGACAAGTTGCGCGAAGACAAGATCAAGCTGGTGGCGGGCTATGTATATAGCCTCTCCCGCCAGGAAGAGGTACAGCAATGATGAATGCGGAATGCTGAATGCGGAATATGCGATCTGACACTGTATTTGTTGTAGGAGCGGCCAGCGGCGGATGGCCGCCCCGCCGCTCCTACAGCGCGAATGCCCAATCGCGCATTCACAGCCTTCGGCTGTGCAAATCGGCGATCTTCGAACCATGACCGATCGAATTCCCACGCGCGAAGAGCAGGACGGCGATGGCGAAGTGCGCTATCGCATGCTCTACGAGTCCGAAGACAAGGTCTATATCCGGCATATCCGCGGGTTTTACACCCGTATCCGCAAATACACCGGCCTGCCGCTGCTGGCGCTGTTCTTCTTTATCCCCTGGCTGAATATCGAAGGCCGCCAGGCGGTACACTTCGATGTGCCCGCGCGGCAATTCCACATTTTCTGGACCACCTTCGGCCCCCAGGACGGCTTCCTGCTCGCCTGGCTGCTGATCATCGCCGCCTTTGCGCTGTTTGCGGTCACCACCTGGCTGGGGCGGGTCTGGTGCGGTTTCACCTGCCCGCAAACGGTGTGGACCCTGATGTTTATCTGGGCTGAGCGCATCTGTGAAGGCGACCGCAACAAGCGCATGAAGCTGGACGCCGGCCCCTGGAGTGCGGAAAAGATTTTGCGCAAGGGCGGCACCCACGCCATCTGGATTTTTATCTCCCTGGCCA
Source organism: Microbulbifer sp. (assembly GCF_051659245.1). NCBI lineage: Bacteria > Pseudomonadati > Pseudomonadota > Gammaproteobacteria > Cellvibrionales > Microbulbiferaceae > Microbulbifer > Microbulbifer sp. Next base: position 4,043 of record NZ_JBOFOC010000159.1, on the reverse strand, counting down.
CGGCGCTGGCATTCGTGGGTTATTTCTACGGTATTCGCGACCTGGTGGTGGACCTGGCCGGTTTCCAGGCCCATCCCCAGGGGATCTTCTGGGTGGGCTTCTTTACCCTCGCCACTTATATGAACGCCGGTTTCCTGCGCGAGCAGGTGTGCAAATACATGTGCCCCTATGCGCGCTTCCAGTCGGTGATGTACGACCGCGACACCCTGACGGTGCACTACGACGCCCGCCGCGGCGAGACCCGTGGCCCGCGCAAGAAAGGCATCGACTACCGCGCCGAGGGGCTGGGGGACTGCATCGACTGCTATTGGTGCGTGCAGGTATGCCCGGTGGATATCGATATCCGCGACGGCCTGCAGTACGAGTGCATCAACTGCGGCCTTTGTGTGGACGCCTGTAACAGCGTGATGGACAAAATGGAATATCCGCGCGGGCTGATTCGCTACACCTCGGAGGACGAACTGGAAACCGGCAAAACCCAGTTGCTGCGCCCGCGCCTGTTCGGCTATGCCCTGGTGTTGCTGTTGATGGCCGGACTGTTCGTGCAGCAGGTGGTTACCCGCAGCCCCATCGAGGCGGAAGTCCTGCGCGACCGCGGTGCGCGGTTGTTCCGGGAGACACAGGGACTGATCCAGAATGTGTACACCGTCAAGATCAACAACATGGACCAGGCCCCACACGAATTTTCCATCCGCGTGGAGGGTAAAGTCGGATACGACTATACGTTGCGTATGCCGCGGGATATCTACCTGAAGGCCGGCGAAATTTTTGCCGTGCCCATCCGCGTGAGCATACCGAAGGAGCAGTTGAAGGATGCGAAGCACGATATTTATATCGTGGTGCAGGCAGTGGATGAGCCGGAACTGGTGGACAAGCGCCAGACGGTGTTTATTGGACCGAAACCGTAATATTGAGGGCTCAGGGGAAGGCTACTGGAGCTTAATGAGAAGGTCCTGATGCCGGGGGCTTTTTGCCAGACCTTACGCGGCCATGGATGGCCGGCAGCAGGGCCGCCACCCGCCTGGCTATAGAGCGCCGGGGAAGAGGTAACCATTTTTAATAGCATTATGAACGAACACAATTCGAAACCCTGGTACCGCGAGCCCTGGCTCTGGCTGGTGCTGTCGCCGATTATTCTGGTGGTGGTGGTCGGTGCGATTATGGTGACCATCTCGGTGCGCTATGCCGACGACACCGTGAGCGACACCTACTACAAAGACAGCCGCATGTATCGCTACAGCGCCCACCAGGACGAGCGCGCCCGCGAGCTGGGGCTGGCGGGGATGCTACAGTTCCAAAGCAGCGCCGGCAAAGTGGTGCTGGAACTGAACGGCGATCTCGAATACCCGCAGCGGCTGCTGCTGACCCTGAGCCACCCGGTGGAGGCGGACCAGGACCGGCATATCCTGCTCACCCGCGAGAGCGGAGGGCGCTACGCCGGGTCCATCGACCAGCCTCTGCAGCACCGCTGGTACCTGCGCCTGATGCCGGAACTGCACCCGGCCCGACACCTGAAGGCGGAGTGGCGCCTCAAGGGCGAAATCGATTTCGACCTGGGAGACGCCGCACCCCTCAATCCCGCCAGCCAATGAGCGCAATTAGTTGCTTTCACTGCGGCCTGCCGGTGCCCCCCGGCAGCCGTCACTCGGTGCTGATCAACGGAGCTGAACGACCCATGTGCTGCCCCGGCTGCGAGGCAGTGGCCGGCGCCATTGTGGCCGGGGGCCTGGACAACTTCTATCGCTATCGCGATACCTGCAGCGAGCGCCCGGAGCCGGCAGTGTCGGGTTCCAATTCTGCCAGTTGGGCCGCCTACGACCTGCCGGAAGTTCAAAAACAGTTTGTGCGCGAACATGAAGACGGCCTGAAAATTGCCGGTCTGCTGGTGGGCGGTATCAGCTGTGCCGCCTGTGTTTGGCTGATCGAAAAGCACCTGGGTCGCCTGCCCGGGGTTGGAAAAGTCTCGGTCAACGCGAGCAGCCAGCGCGCACAAATCTGTTTTGATCCCCAGGCCATACAGCCGTGCCGGCTGTTTGCCGAACTGGCGCGCATCGGTTACCGACCGGCGCCGGCCACCGCAGCTGAAAGCGAGCGGCTGATCCGGGACGAACAGCGCAGCGCCCTGCGCCGCCTGGGCGTGGCCGGGCTGGGCACCATGCAGGTGATGATGTTCGCCATCGCCCTCTACTTCGGCGCCAGTTCCGGCATCGATCCGCAACTGGAGCGCTATCTGCGCTGGGTGTCGCTGCTGGTGGCCACCCCGGTGGTCCTCTATGCCGCGCGGCCTTTTTTCTCCGCCGCCCTGCGCAGCCTGCGCGGCGGCCAGTTGAGTATGGATGTGCCGGTATCCCTGGCCATCGGGCTGGCCTACGCGGCGAGCTTTTACGCCACGGTATTCAATACCGGCGACGTGTACTTCGAATCCATCTCCATGTTCACCTTTTTCCTGCTGCTGGGGCGCACCGTGGAAATGCGCGCGCGCCATCGCGCGGGGCTCGCCCGGGGCGGGCTGGCGCAGTTGCTGCCGCTGACCGCGACCCGCCTCACCGGCTCCGGCGAGGAGTCGGTACCGGTGGCGGCGCTGGCACCGGGAGATCGCCTGCTGCTGCGCCCGGGGGACACCATTCCCGCGGACGGCGAGGTCTGCGACGGAGAGAGCGGGGTGGACGAATCCCTGCTCAGCGGCGAGTCGGCACTGCAGCAAAAAACCGTAGGCGATCGGGTTTTTGCCGGCAGCGTCAACGGCGATTCCCCGCTCAGGATAAAAGTGCTGGCCGCCGGCGAGGCCACCCGCCTGTCCGCGATCGAAAAACTGGTGGAGCGGGCGCAGCTGGAAAAGCCGCTACAGGTGGCGCTGGCGGACCGGGTCGCCGGGGTGTTTGTCGGCCTGGTGCTGCTGGCGGCGCTGGGCGCCTTCTCTTTTTGGTGGCAGGTGGAGCCCGACCGGGCCTTCTGGGTGGCGCTGTCGGTACTGGTGGTGACCTGTCCCTGCGCTCTGTCCCTGGCCACACCGGCGGCGCTGGCGGCGGCCACCCTGCGCCTGCAGCAGTTGGGACTGCTGGTGGCCGGCGGCCATGTGCTGGAAACACTGCCCCGGCTCACCCGGGTGGTGTTCGACAAGACCGGCACCCTGACCCGGGGCGAGCCGCGCATCCTGCGCATCGAAATCCTGCGCGAGGGTTGGACGCCGCAGCGAGTGAAGGATTGTGCGGCGGCGCTGGAGTCGGAGAGCAACCATCCGCTGGCGCGGGCTTTTCGCGCCTGGACCGGCAACCTCTCCGCAACCGGGTTGCGCGTGCACACCGGCCGGGGGTTGGAGGGTGTGATCGAGGGTGTCCGTTACCGGCTGGGGCGCGCCGACTTCGCCCTGTCACAGCCCCTGCAGGTGCCCGCGGGCGAAGGACAGTGTCTGTTGCTGTCAGATGAGGGTGGGGCTGTCGCCTGGATAGCCCTGGGCGATCGCCTGCGCTCCACGGCGAAAGCGGCGGTGGATCAGTTGGCGGGGGCGGGGCTGGCGGTGGAACTACTCAGCGGCGACCAGTCCGCGGAAGTGGCGCGCCTGGCGGCGCAGGCCGGCATTGATGAATATCGCTCCGGCGCCTCCCCGGAGGACAAGCTGGCGCGGCTGCGCGAGCTGCAGCAGCGCGGCGAGCGGGTGTTGATGGTGGGCGACGGCCTCAACGATGTGCCGGTGCTGTCCGGTGCCGACGTGTCCGTATCGATGATGTCCGCCGCGGACCTGGCCCAATCCAGGGCCGATGCGATTCTGTTGCGCGGCGACCTCGCCGTGCTGCCCCGGGCTGTGGCGCTGGCACTGAAATGCCGGCGCATCGTGCGCCAGAACCTGGCCTGGGCGCTGGGTTACAATGCGCTGGCACTGCCGCTGGCGGTGTGCGGCCTGGTGCCGCCCTGGGCGGCGGCCATCGGTATGTCCGTCAGCTCCCTGGTGGTGGTGCTCAATGCGCTGCGTCTTTCCCGGGGCGAGGGGCAGCCTGCGGACACCCCCTCCCCCAGCCCCTCCCCCGCAATCGGGGGAGGGGAGT
>NZ_JBOFOC010000158.1:0-2077 GCF_051659245.1 Microbulbifer sp. | reverse complement strand
TGGACGGCAACAGCAGCGAGGAAGTGGAGGAGATCGGCGAAGCCTATGCCGGCGGCCCCCTGGACGGCGTCTACATCCTCTCCGCCACCGAATACCGCCGCGCACTGCAGGATCTTGCGGAGCTCAAGGCCACGCAACCGGAAATCCTCTCCCGCGCCGAATACCTCCCCGCCCAGCAACTGCAACAGGGACTGCTGCTGGCCGACGGCAGCCGCACCGACGGCGTCTCCCTGCCGGACCACATTAAAACCGTCGTGGTCAAGGGTCGGGAAGACCGCCTGGGCGCCGATCTCCAGTCCCATATCCTGTTGCGGGCACCGTTCCAACTGGCTGCCGACACCAGCCTGGAAGACAATATCGCCTCCCTGCTGATGAACCGCGACGGCAGCATCCACGCCACCGCCAGCGGCGATTTGAACGGCGGCAGCGTCGAGGCTTTTACCTGGCGCACCGCCTTCTATGCCCAGCCGGACAGCTACGAACAGTCCGAACAGCGCCTGGACCCCAACGAAGACCAGATCTTCGGCCCCATCTCCGGCGCCACCCTGGAACAGTTCGGCTGGTACGGCACCAGCTACGGTGTCACCGACGCGGACGGGCGCTTTGTGGTCAACAGCCCCATGCTGTGCATGCGCAGCAGCCTCGGCGGCTACCTGGTCGGCGGCATGAACTGGCCCCTGACCCTCACCGTGCCCACGGTGCCCTTCAACCCCAACCGCCTCGGCATACCGCCTTACTACGAACTGCGCACCATCCATTCCGGTTGCGGCTACTACGGCAGCTACCGCTTCGACTTCCCGATCGACGTCCTCTGGCTGGCGGGACAACTGCACCTGGCCAATACCCCCGGCGGCGAGCCCATCCCCGTGGGTGACGCCGTCGTTTACGAAGGCCAGGACCGCAGCGGCGACCCCACTGCCAGAACCTGGGACTACGACGGCGACGGCCAGCCGGACAACGCTGTGCTCGCCGACAAGATCACCAAAGCCGTCACCGAAACCGATCCCGCCACCGGCGAAGACATCGAAGTGGACTATATCGTCCCGCAACAGAGCGGGCAGGGCGCCTGGCAGGCCGTCTACTTCTCCTCCGGCAGCCAGAGCCCGGACGCGGAAAACCCCGCCGAACAGGTCCCGGACCTCTGGCGCCTGGCCGATCAAACTCTGAACGGTCGCCCCAGCGGCCTGCTCACCGGGATCAGCGAAGACGCCCTGCGCCACACCGACCTGTATATCTTCCGCGAAAGCACCGGCGAGCTGCTGGTGGAAGTCAGCGGGCTGCCCGAGGGCCAAGAGGGCGCCGCCTCCCGGATCGAAAACGACCGCTACCTCTGGCACACCCTGTTGCGAGGCCCCAAAAGCGTCCGCAACAACTTCGCCGCCTACGGCAACTACGGCGTCGCCCAGGGCGGCACCAGGGAAGACGACTTCCGCAGCCGCAGCGAAGAACTGGGCTTCAGCTCCCGCTACCAGTCCCGCGACGCCGGCCTGCCGTCCCCTGGCGAACAACTCCATATCGTCGCCATCAACCGGGTTACCGGCTACGTCGGCAGCCGGCGCTTCACCCTCGGCAGCACTGGCCAGATAGCGGACCAGACCCAGAACCAAACCCCCGTCCAGAGCGCCGCCCAGGAACTGGAGGAACCCCTCGAACTGCTGCCGCCCAATATCCAAGTCTGGGCCGAGCGTTTAACCGAGATCGAAGCCGGCCTCACGGCCGGCGAAGAACGCCAATACCTGATCGGCCACGAAGGCGCCGCCACCGGCAACGACATCCTCGTCGGCCTCTACACCGACTGGCGCGCCGCCGACGGCAGCCCACTGCCGGAACAACTGGGAAGAGAGCGCGGCGCCGACTACGGCCTCACCGGCCGCCTGGCCAAAGTCCAGGGCGGCCAACTGGTCCCCGTCAGCGCCGGCCAGGCCCTGGACAGCAGCGTCACCCTCGAAGACGTCCTGGAAAACGGCAGCGGCGGCCAGGTAGCCGAATTCCCCGTCGCCCCCGGCCGCCACCTGCAACTGCTGCGCCTGCCCAACACCGAAACCGCCGGCGCCAACAACGACCACTTTTACCTCAA
>NZ_JBOFOC010000157.1:0-9298 GCF_051659245.1 Microbulbifer sp. | reverse complement strand
TCCTAAAAAAAATCATAAAAAAAGCGCCAGGGGAGGCGCTCGAAAATGGCACGAAGACAAGTGCCGAGGGAGAAGAACAACAAAATTCAATTCGCGCGGGGGTAATCGGGCCCGTTGATCCAGTCGTGTCCCTTTTCCCAGGTAAAGCACCAGCGGCGCACCGGCCCGGCCATTACGTTCAGGTAGTAGCTGTTGTACCCGGCTACCGGCACCACCGGGTGGTAGCCCTTGGGCACCATAACCACATCCTTGTCGTAAGCGGCCATGGATTCATCCAGTTTGCGGTCGTCGGTGTAGACCCGCTGGAAGACATAGCCCTGGGGCGGGTCTATGCGGTGGTAGTAGGTTTCCTCCAGGTAGGTCTCCGTGGGGCTGTTGTCGCTGTCGTGCTTGTGGGGCGGGTAGGAGCTGGTGTTGCCCTCGTCGGTGAATACCTCCACTACCAGCAGGCTGTCCGCGGGTTTGTCCTCGGGCAGGATGTTGTGCACGGTGCGCCGGTTGCAGCCCTTGCCGCGGGCCTCGGCGTCTATGTCGCCGGGGCCGATCAGGCGTGCCGGATGGTTGCCGCTGCCCGGGGCCTGGCACACCGCCAGTTCCAGATCGGTGGTGGCAACCACCTCAAAATAATCGTCGTTGGGTACGTAGACTGCGTAGGGTTTCTTGCGCTCAAAGGGGCTCATGCGCTCGCCGATTTCGTCCAGGGACAGGTCGCGGGTGCGAACCGAGGCCTTGCCGGCCACCAGTACCAGGCACACCTCCCGGTCGCCGGTCTCCCGCTTCAGGGATCGCCCTGCCTTGAGTTCGAATACCTGGAAGCCTACATAGCCCCAGCCGACGCTCTCCGGGCTGATGGCCTGAACCTGGCTGGATTCACCCGGGGGATGGTATTTGGAGAGCAGTGGCGACATAGCGACTTGCCTCAAATCAAGCGGTCGATTCGAGGCAAGTTACCAGATGTGAATTTTTATTTCAATAATTCAGGTTGTGAAAATTGTATTTCATCAATCGATATATTCGACCGCCTTGACCACCTTCTGCACCCCGCCGATACCGCGGGTCACATCCGCCGCCCGTTCCGCTTCGGCGCGGGTCAGCAGTCCCATCAGGTAGACCACCCCATTTTCGGTGATCACCTTGATGCGGCCGCTGTCGATCTCGTCGTTGGCCAACAGCACGCTTTTGACCTTGGTGGTCAGCCAGGCGTCGCTGGAACTGGCCAGCAGGGAGACGTTGCCGCGCACCTGGATCTCGTTGTACACCTGGCGCACATTCTGCACCTGTTGCGCAGTGCGTCCGGCCAGCAGGCGCAGTTCATTGTCCGGGACCTGGCCGGTGAGCAGGACCACACCGTTGAAGGCATTGACGTTGATATTGGATGCCTTCAGCTCCGGGTGCGCCTTGTTGATATTGACCGTGGTGACGGTCTCCATTTTCTGGTCATCGATATAGGTGCCCAGGGAGCGTTTGCCCGGGTCCTGCTGGATGGGGCCGTCGTGGGTGGCCTCCAGCACCGTGGTGCAGCCGGCCAGTGTGGCGGCCAGCGCAAGAGCAGTGAAAAGGGTCGTTTTGCGGGCAGTGTGGATTTTAGGCATGGTTCAGTCCTCGTAGCCACCGAACAGGCTGCTGTCGATCAGGTCGCACAGACAGAAAATGGTTAACAGGTGTACCTGGTGCACTTCGGCCGCAATTTCGGAGGGTACTCGCAGCTCGATATCGTGGTTATCCAACAGGGCTGCACAGTCGCCGCCGTCGCTGCCGGTGAGGGCGAGTATGCCCATATCCCGGTCGCGCGCGGCGCGCACGGCCTGCACCAGGTTGGAGTCGCGGCCATCCCCGCTGACGATTACCAGCAGGTCGCCGGGCTGTCCCAGTGCGCGCACCGGCCGCGCGAAGGATTCCGCGCGGCCGTGATTGCGCGCCACCGTGCCGATGGAGACGGCATCGCTGTTCAGCGCGATGGCGGGCAGTCCCGGGCGCTCGCGCTGGAAACCGCCCACCAGTTGTGAACAGAAACTCTGCGCCAGGGCGCCGCTCACGCCGTTGCCGCAGAGCAGCAGTTTGTTCTCCGCCAGCAGGGTGTGCACCACCATATCGCTGGCCTCGGCGATCAGCGGGGCGAGCAATTCGCCGGCGTTCATGGTGGCTTCCAGGCTGCGGTGGAAGAGGGTTACAACTCGCTGTTCCATTGTTTCCTATATCGGGCGAACACAGGGCCGCCTGCAATTATTCTGAGCTCAAGGTCCGCCCCTACGGGGCTCCGAAGGCGTTGGTTATCCACTGGATGTTTCCGGCATCGCCCTCGATGGCGACGACATCGAAGCGGCAGGGGCAATCCAGCTTGTGCTGTTGCAAATAATTATCCGCGGCGGCCAGCAGTTTGCGCTGCTTGCGGTGGTCCACCGTGGCCCCGGCGGAGCCGTAGAGACTGTTGCGGCGGTAGCGCACTTCCACGAACACCAGGGTGTCGCCGTCGCGGGCGATCAGGTCGATTTCGCCCCGGCGGCAGCGGTAGTTGCGCGCTTCCAGTTTGAGTCCGGCGTGTTGCAGGTGGCGCGCCGCGGCCTCCTCCATCTGTGCACCCACATTGCCTGTGGCCACGGGGCGGTCAAAAAGTTTCACTGTAGTCGCTGAGTTCCATCGGTTCGTCGCCGGGTGCCGGCTCGAATACAGTGGTCACCGGAACCGGTGCACCTTTTTCGATACGGGCCCATATCTGTTCGCGCACTATGCGGCCGTCCGGGGACAGGCTCAGTGCACCGGTGAGGCCGTGCACCCGCTGCTGCGGGAACTGGCGCAGCATGGGCAGGCGGGGGAACAGGCGGAAGGCGTCGGCACCCAGGGCGTAGAGGCGCGCAAAAGCGGGTGCCGGCGCCGCCTGTCTCTCGATATTCTGCTTGGTGCGGTTGTCGCTCTCGAACAGCCAGGGCAGCGCGGTAAAGCGCACACCGTTGATATCCCGGTCGCGGTTGGGATTTATCTCGCCCGAATACACCTGGGAGGTGGCGTATACCGGCAGGTCACCGGCGTAGAAAAAGGTCAACATAGGCTTGATCTGCCGCGCCTGTTGCGGCTGCGCGAGCACGAATATCATATCCACGTCGCCGCGCCGGCGCGGCGTGAACTCCAGCGGTGCTGCCAGCTTGCTGCGCAGGGCGCTCTCCCGCGCCTTGCTGTCGGGGACCAGCAGGGTGTCGCTGATCAGCCGGGAGAAGTTGCTGTTGTCGCGGTGGCTCCTGCTGATACTGACTGTGCCGCCCAGGCGCTGCCACTCCTCGGTGAAGGCTTCGGCGCCGCGCTGCCCCCAGCCGGTATCGGAGGCCAGGATCATCGCCTGGCGGTGGCCCTGGCGATAGGCGTGCCGGGCCACCTGGCGGGCCTCGTCCTCGATGGCGAGGCCGAACTGCACCAGGTCGTCGGTGAGGCGGCCGTTGTCGTCCCAATCCCCAGCATAGTTCAGTGCCAGGGTGGGCACCGGCAGTTTTTCCGTGGCCAGCAGGTTGGCGACCTTGCGTTTGTCCAGGGGGCCCACAATCACCTCGGCGCCGTTGTCCACCGCACTCTGGTAGACCTCTTCAAACGGCTGCTGGGTACCGGTGTCGTACACCTGGATATTTGGGGTGGGGGCGCCGGAGTCGAGGGCCGTGTAGTAGGCAGCCATGAAGCCGTCGCGAATTGCGCGCCCGGCGCTGCCCAGAGGTCCGGAAAGCGGCAACAGCAGGGCGATGCGATCGGCGCTTTGGGCGGCCAGTTGTTCGAGCAGTTGCAGTGCCTGGGGTGGCTGGCGGCTGGCACTGTGGAGGGGCCACTGCTGGCGCCAGCGGCTGAGGGCGGCGAGCTGGGAGCTGATATCGGTCTGGGTGTCGCGCCCGAGCAGGGCCAACTGGTACCAGCCGCGCATGATGGAATCGGTGCTCTCTGTGGCGCGCAGTTGCAGTTCGCTGGAGGGCAACTGGGTCAGTAGTTGCCAGAAGCCGTCGTTGTTGGCGGCAACGTCCCGCTCATCGCGGGCCAGGGCGGCAATCTGCCGGCGCTCGGCGATGGCGCTGTCCAGGTCGCCGAGCAGGCCCCATAGATCGGCGCGCAGGCTGCGCAGGGGCAGGGCGGTTTCCGGCGGCAGTTGCAACCAGGCGTTTTCCAGGCGCGGCGCGACGGCCAGGTTCAGGGCGCGGAAGAATTCGTCCTCGGCGGCCAGCAAACTGCCGTACACTTGCGCGTACTGGGCGTACTGCACGTCGTTCAGCTGTTCCGCTTCGATGCCGGTAACGGCCTGTTTGGCGGTCGTGTTATCCCCCAGCTTGTATAGAATGGCCGCCGCCCGCAGGCGCTGGCGGTCGCGCTCCGGCGAGGGCAGGCCCCGGGCGCTGTGCAGCAGCTGTACGGCGCTGCTGCGGCTGGCGCTGTCGGCGCCCACCGGAATCTGTATACCCGGTCTCGGTGCCTGTGTCTGGCAGGCGGCGAGAGCCAGGGCCAGCAGGCCGGCAATAATCGGGGGCGCGCGCCGGTAAAGGGGGCGCCGGGACGGGGCGGACATATTTTTCTCCCGCAAAACTTAACTCTTGTTTGGACTATGGGGTCGTGAACTATGGGGCCGGATCAGGCGCTGCTTTATATCGTCGCTACGCCTATTGGTAATTTGGCCGATATGGTACCGCGAGCTGTCGAAGTTCTACAACGCGCCGATCTGGTTGCCGCGGAGGACACGCGTCACAGTCGGAGACTTTTTTCCCACTTCAATATCGATACGCCGTTGGTCGCCTACCATGACCACTCGGACGACAGGCGCACCGGCCAGATCCTGCAGCGGCTGGAGGAGGGCCAGACAGTTGCGTTGATTTCCGATGCGGGCACGCCGCTGATTTCCGATCCGGGCTACCGCCTGGTGCGGGAGGCGCACGCGCGGGGCATTCGCGTGGTGCCGGTTCCCGGCCCCTGTGCTTTCGTCGCCGCGCTCAGCGCCGCCGGCCTGCCCAGCGACCGCTTTAGCTTTGAGGGTTTCCCTCCGGCCAAAGCTCAGGCCCGGTCGAAGCTGTTTGAGCAACTGGCCGGGGAGGAGCGCACCCTGGTGTTTTACGAGGCCCCCCACCGGGTGGCGGACACCCTGGAGGCGATGGCGGAGGCCTTTGGCGGCGGGCGCGAGGCGGTGATCGCGCGGGAGCTGAGCAAGACGTTCGAAACCATTCGCCTGGTCCCGCTGGCGGAGCTGGCCGCCTGGGTGCGCGCGGACAGCGACCAGCAGCGCGGCGAAATCGTGCTGCTGGTGCGCGGCGCCGAGCGGCGCCAGGGCGAAGCGCTGGATCCTGAGGCCGAGCGGATAATGAAGCTGCTGCTCGCGGAGCTTCCACCCAAACGCGCCGCGGCTCTGGGTGCGGAGATTACCGGTGTGAACAAGAAGATCCTGTATAACTGGAGCCTGGAGCAGAAGTCTCCGTAGGGGCGAACCTTATGTTTGCTCTTGATCGATAAAGCCACTTGGGCGAAGCCCCTACAACGTGCTGTCGTCGTTCCGGCGCAGGCCGGAACCGGCCTGGCCGGTATGACGAATCAGTGAGAGCTTGATATCTACAACCCCCACCGACCACTGAACCGAGTGGAGCAGAATCAAGGGCTGCGACAACGGTCGCGACCTCTGGCGGATAGCCGGGGCCGGCCAGCCCCCTCCCGATTCCCGGTTAACGACTAATCTCCCTAGAGGGCCCATTCCGGGAAGCGCAACCAATCAATGCGGAAGCCTGCATGACGACCCACGTCTTTGTCATCGGCCTGGATGAATTCCATCTCCGGCAACTGCAGACCATTCGCAATGCCGACGCCTATGCCTTCCACGGCCTTCTGCCCTATGACATGGTGGTCAATCCCGAGACCTATCCTATCGAGGACATGATCGAGCAGGGGAGGCGGGAACTCGCGGGGGCCGGCGTCCCGGTGGATGCCATCATCGGTCACTGGGACTTTCCCACCACGGCACTTCTGGCCGTTTTCCGTCGGGATCTCGGGCTTCCCGGGGCCGGTCTCGCCGCCACCCTGATCGCCGATCACAAGTACTGGAGCCGACTTCGCCAGCGTGAGGTGATCCCCGGGCACATTCCTGATTTCCAGAGCCTGGACCCCTTCGACCCGGAGGCGGAGGATCAGATCGAGCTGGATTTCCCCTTTTGGATCAAGCCGGTGATCGGATTCTCCTCCCAGATGGTCTATCGGGTGGCGGATTCCCGGGAGCTGCATCATGCCTTGTCGGAGATCCGGCAGGGGATCGCCCGCTTTGGCGATCCCTTCGCTCGCCTGATGGAGCACGCCGGTCTCCCGGCCGACATCCCCCGGGAAATCGATGCCAACCACTGCGTGCTGGAGAAGCCCATCGACGGCTGGCAGTGCACCCTTGAGGGGTATATCCAGCAGGGCAAGGTGGTGGTCTACGGCACGGTGGACTCCATTCGCGAAGGGGCGCTGCGCTCCTCCTTCGCCCGCTACGAATTTCCCTCCCAGCTGCCGCGGGAGGTCAGGGAGCGAATGGTGGCCATCACCGAACGGGCCGTGCCCGCCCTGGACCTGGACGACACCCCCTTCAACGTGGAGTTCTACTGGGATCGGGAGAGCGACCGAATCCGGCTGCTGGAGGTCAATACCCGGATATCCAAGTCCCACTCCCCCCTGTTCGCCGACGTGGCCGGAGCCTCCCATCACGAGGTGGCGGTGGACGTCGCCTTGGGGCGTCGGCCAGATTTTCCTCGCTGGGAGGGTGAACACAGCGTCGCCGCAAAATTTATGCTGCGCCGCTTCGAGGACGGGATCGTCACCCGGGTCCCCACCGCGGCCGAGCTCACCGCGCTGGAGTCGGAATTCCCCGGCGCGCGGATCCAGGTCGAAGTGAAGGAGGGGGATCGTCTCTCCGAGCTGCGCGGCCAGGAGGTCTACAGCTACGAGGTGGCGGTGATCTTCATTGGCGGCCGGGACCATCGCGAACTCGAGGCCCGCTACCGCGAACTGGCGGAGAGGCTGCCCCTGGAGTTCCAGTCTCTGTCCGGCGAGGGGTCGGCTCAGGTCGGATGACGACAAACGTCTTTGAAGGAGCCGCACCTTGAAGATCATCGATCCGCTGCCGCGACCGATCCGCGATATCGAGCACGCCTCGATTCCGATGAGCGACGGGACCCGGCTGGCGGCGCGGATCTGGATGCCGGAGAACGCCGAAGCCGACCCGGTTCCCGCCATCCTGGAGTACATTCCCTACCGCCGACGGGACAACACGCGGGCCCGGGACGACATCATGCACCCCTGGTTCGCTGCCCACGGCTACGCCTGCGTTCGGGTGGACATCCGCGGAAGCGGGGATTCGGAAGGCGTGCTGGAGGATGAGTATCTGCAACAGGAACTCGACGACGGGGTGGAGATCCTCCGCTGGATCGCCCGACAGCCCTGGTGCGACGGTAAGGTGGGCATGATCGGGATCTCCTGGGGCGGCTTCAACGGACTGCAGATCGCCGCCCTCAGGCCCCCGGAACTCAAGGCCGTGGTGAGTGTGGCCTCCACCGACGATCGCTACGCGGACGACGTCCACCATATGGGCGGTTGCCTGCTGGGGGACAACCTCTCCTGGGCCTCCACCATGTTCGCCTTCAACTCCCTGCCGCCGGATCCGCAGATCGTGGGGGAGCGATGGCGGGAACTGTGGTTTCAGCGACTCCGGGGCAGCGGTTTCTGGCTGGAGAAGTGGCTGCGCCACCAGCGAAGGGACGAATACTGGAAGCACGGCTCGGTCTGCGAGGAATGGAGTGCCATCCAGTGTCCGGTAATGGCCGTCTCCGGCTGGGCGGACGGCTACACCAACGCGGTATTCCGGCTGCTGGCCAAGCTGCAGGTGCCCCGCCTGGGCCTGGTGGGGCCCTGGAGCCACAAGTATCCCCACCAGGGGATCCCCGGGCCCGCCATCGGCTTCCTGCAGGAATGCCTGCGCTGGTGGGATCACTGGTTAAAGGGGGAGGAGACCGGAATCATGAAGGAACCCATGCTCCGGGCCTGGATGCAGGATCACGAGCCCCCCACCACCTTCTATGAGGAGCGCCCCGGCCGCTGGGTGGGAGAACCCGAGTGGCCCTCGCCGCACACCCGGGAGCTCCCCCTGACTCTGGCCAGCCCCGGGACCCTGGAATGGCCCGAGTCGAAAGTGGGAGAGAAAGTAATGACCATACAGTCTCCTCTATCGGTGGGGCTTTTCGCCGGCAAATGGTGTTCCTACGCCGCCACTCCGGACCTGCCCCACGACCAGCGCGAAGAGGATGGCGGCGCTTTGGTCTTCGATTCCGCTAAGTTGGGGGAGCCCCTGGAGATCCTGGGGGCCGCCCGGTTGGAGTTGGCGCTCGCCGCCGACCGGCCGGTGGCGATGCTGGCCGTCCGCCTGTCTGATGTGGCCCCCGACGACAAGGCGACCCGGGTGACCTACGGGCTGCTCAACCTCACCCACCGCGAAGGGTCGGAGGCGCCCCGGCCCCTGGAGCTGGGCAAGCGCTACCGCATCCGGATGGAACTCAACAACATCGGCCACTCCTTTCCCGCGGGCAACCGCCTGCGCCTGTCGATCTCCACCTCCTACTTTCCCCTGGCCTGGCCGGCCCCGGAGCCGGTCCGGCTGACCATCTTCACCGGAGTCAGTCGCCTGGTGCTCCCCGAGCGCCCCCGCCGGGATGCGGAGGATCAGGCCATCGCCTTTCCCCCGCCGGAAGGTGCCCGGCCCCCAGCCACCCGGAGGGTCCAGGCGGGCCAGCACAAGTGGCGCGTGATCCGGGATCTGGAAACCGACGTCTCCACCCTGGAGGTGATCAACGATGACGGCGTCGTCCACATCGAATCGGTGGACCTGGAGATGCAGCGAAAGGCCCTGGAGTGGTACAGCTACCGGGGATACGACTACACCTCCCCCCGGGGAGAGACGTTTTGGGAGTGGGGTTACCGCCGGGGAGACTGGGAGATCCGCACGGTGACCCACACGGTGCTCGATTCCACCCCGTCCCATTTCTGCATCCACGCCGCACTGGACGCCTACGAGGGAAAGACGCGGGTCTACTCCGACAACTGGGACGTAAAAATACCCCGGGACCTGGTCTGAAAGCATTCGAAGGCGATTGAATCGCTGGCTGCGGCAGCCTGGAGCAGAGGCGGGCATTATCTGTAGGAGATGTAATAAAGCGGCGAGCCAAGATCTAGCTCAGTAGGAGGTCAGTCCCCTAAACTGGTTGAGTTTTGAAACACAAGGTCGCTAAGCGCCTTAAACCAGAAGGGGACTGACATGAATAACTGTGGCATT
>NZ_JBOFOC010000156.1:0-2487 GCF_051659245.1 Microbulbifer sp. | reverse complement strand
TCTTTCCGGGACACGGGCAGGGCGCCCCCCTTAAATACGTCCCTGTACGCTCGTAATCGGCATCCCTGCCTCATACGGTCCCGAAAAGAGGCACCCCTCCCGACCTGGAGAGTTCTTCGCGAGATTCTAAACAGGCTCTTAAGCGAGGCCGATCGCGGGCATGGCGGATGGCCGCCCCGCCGCTCCTACAGGCGAACTTCCTAGCTCTCTTCCACCGGCCCGACAAAGGTCTCCACCCCCTCCTCGCGCAGCGCGTCCAGGGCTTCGTCCAACGCTTCCTGTTCCGTCTCGAAAGCGTCCTCCCATACGGTGGAGTTGTCGTGCTCGTCGATAATTTCCAGCAGCCAGCCGCCCTCGCCGTCCTCGTAGATATCGATCTGGACGGTGAGGTCACCATCGCTGTAGGAACGGCTGAGTGTCGATTCTTTCGGTACGAAGTCGTCTTCCATGGAATTAGCCTCGCAGTGGCTGAAGGGGGGGAACCGTAAACTTTGACAACTTGTGGCCCAGTGGTCAATAAACTTTTTGGCAAGCGGGGGAAATATACGCAAAACAGACACTTTCCGCTAAAATGCCCGGCCAATTACTAGTGTCCTGTATGTACTAAATAGTGATACCAGAGCCCCCCAGATTGCTCACAGTTAGGCGCAGCTCGCAGGGAATGGTCATTCCATTTCCAAGAGCTGCAACGCGGCTGTGGGCCCTCGATTGGTGAAGAGGGGGGGCTCCCTTCGGGCGAGCCGCTAAGCAGCCATCTGCGGCGTTGCACTTGCTTGACGTAGAATGACTACGCTGGCGCAAGTGCGCCTTGCATCTGGCCGCTTAGCGGCCCGCTGGTATCACTATTTAGTACATACAGGACACTGGTGCTCCGGATTTACGCTCCGGCCCGCATTGAGGAAGCCATTATGAACCAGATCGTCGTCTGCGCGCTCTACAAGTTCGTCACCCTGGACGACTTCGAATCCCTGCGCCACCCCCTGCTCGAACTGATGCTGAAACACCGCGTGCGGGGCACCCTGCTGCTCGCCCGCGAGGGTGTCAACGGCACCGTCGCCGGTACCCGCGAGGGCATAGATGCCCTGCTCGCCCACCTCAGGAGCGATCCGCGCCTGGCGGAACTGGACTACAAGGAGTCCTACACCGATACCCCGCCTTTCCTCCGTTCCAAGGTAAAGCTGAAGCGGGAGATCGTCACCATGGGCGTGGAAAACATAGACCCGCGCCGCAGCGCGGGCACCTACGTCAACCCGGCGGACTGGAATGCGCTGATCAGCGATCCGGAGGTGCTGCTGATCGACACCCGCAACGATTACGAGGTGCAGGTGGGCACCTTCGAACAGGCGGTCAATCCGCAGACCACCAGTTTCCGCGAATTCCCCGAGTATGTGCGGGAGAACCTGGACCCGCAGAAGCACAAGAAGGTGGCGATGTTCTGCACCGGCGGCATCCGCTGCGAGAAGTCCACCGCCTACCTGAAAGAACAGGGTTTCGATGAGGTCTACCACCTGCGCGGCGGCATCCTCAAATACCTGGAGGAAGTGCCCAAAGAGAAGAGCCTGTGGCGCGGCGAGTGCTTCGTTTTCGACGAGCGGGTCACCGTGAACCACGACCTGCAGCGGGGCAATTACGACCAGTGCAACGCCTGCCGAATGCCGATGACCGAAGAGGAAAAGCAATCCCCGCAATTCGAGCAGGGAGTCAGCTGCCCACACTGCTTCCACAAGGTCCCGGAAGCGGACCGGGCGCGCTTTCGCGAGCGGGAAAAGCAGATTCGGCTGGCCCGCCAGCGCGGCGAGCAACACCTGGGCCAGGAGGCCCGCGAAGCCACCGCCGCGCGACGGCGTGAAAAGCACGAAGAGCGCCGCCGGCAGGCAGCTGCCACGAAAGCCTGATCCCCCGCGGGGCGGATATGGCGGCTCAGCCCAGCAGCCACCTCTCCGCCTCCGCCTCGACGATAAACGGCTGTATCCTGTGCCCCCGCATCCGGGCCTCCTTGGCGATCATCAGCGAGGGGTAGAAGCTCCTGCTGTGCAGGATGGCTATAGCGGCGCGTCCCAGCACCGGGTGCTCCGCCAGGTAGCGGCCGAATTTCCGCTGTTCCGCCGGGGACATGACAGTCCGCGCGAAACGCACGTCCACCAGAATACGCAGCGGCACCAGATGCCGGTACTTCTCCCCCACCAGTTTGGCCGCCGTCTTTCGCGCGCACAGGCCGACACGGCCGAAGAAGCAGACCCGGACCACCCGGTTGGCGGCGTTGTAGCGGATCTGGAAGCTCATTCTGCACAGGCCCCAGACACAAATTCCCTCCCGCGCCAACAGGCATTGATGGCGTCAGATTCCTTTAACTGGAAGCGAATATACAGAACCGATTCCAATAAAATAATATTTACTGGAAACCTGTTTCACACTTTGAGAAAAAATTCACAGGCAGGATAAGACTTGTAGGAGCGGCGGGGCGGCCATCCGCCACGCCCGCGATCG
>NZ_JBOFOC010000155.1:0-5102 GCF_051659245.1 Microbulbifer sp. | reverse complement strand
CAATGCCACAGTTATTCATGTCAGTCCCCTTCTGGTTTAAGGCGCTTAGCGACCTTGTGTTTCAAAACTCAACCAGTTTAGGGGACTGACCTCCTACTGAGCTAGATCTTGGCTCGCCGCTTTATTACATCTCCTACAGTAGTCGAGAAGGCGCGGTGGCGGCCCGCTTGCGGAGCTGGAGCTCCGCGGTCCCGGGCCCTCTCCCCCGGCCCCTCTCCCGCAAGCGGGAGAGGGGAGAGTTAATATGGATGGATTACTCGGTCTCCATGCCCAGATGGTAGGCCAGGAAGCTCCACTGGTTGGTGATGTCTTCCACCTGCATCCATACCGGCTTGCCGGCGCCGTGGCCCGCGCGGGTTTCCACTGCCAGCCAGATGGGGTTGTCACAACCCTGGTCACGCTGCAGCACGGCGGCGAATTTGTAGCTGTGCCAGGGTACCACCCGGTCGTCCCGGTCGGCGGTGGTGATCAGGGTGGGCGGGTAGCACTTGCCCTTTTCGGTGTTGTGCACTGGCGAGTAGGCGTGGAGGGCCTCGAACTCCTCCTTGTTTTCACTCAGGCCGTAATCGCTGGACCACTGGCGCGCGTTGGCGGAGGCGGTGTGGTAGCGCAGCATATCCAATACGCCCACCGCGGGCAGCGCGGCGGCGAAGAGATCCGGGCGCTGAGTGATGGTGGCGCCCACCAGCAGGCCGCCGTTGGAACGGCCGCTGATCGCGAGTTTTTCCGGCGAGGTGATTTTCTCCGCGATCAGCCACTCGGCGGCGCTGATAAAATCGTCGAACACATTCTGCTTTTGGCCCTTGGTGCCCGCTTGGTGCCAGGCCTCGCCGTACTCGCTGCCGCCGCGCAGGTTGGCCACCGCCAGGGTGCCGCCCATATCCAGCCAGCCGGCAAAGCGGGTGTAAAAGGCGGGCACTATGGCCACGTTGAAGCCGCCGTAGCCGTACAGCAGGGTGGGGGTTTTGCCGTCTTTTTTCAGGCCTTTTTTATGCACCAGAAATAGCGGAATCCTGGTGCCGTCTTTGCTTTTGTAGAAGTGCTGGCTGACGGTGAGGTCGGCAAAATCCGCCGGATATTTCGGGGCCTTGAACAGCTCGCTCTTCCCGGTCTGCACATTCAACCGGTAGATGCTCGGCGGGGTGATAAAGCTGCTGAAGGAGTAGAAGGTCTCCGCCTCGTCCGGCTCGCCGTAGAAGCCGGATACCGAACCCAGGCCCGGCAATTTCAGTTCGTACTGCTGTTTGCCGTCGGTATCGGTGACCACCACTTTCGACTTGGCGTCCTGCAGGTAGTGCAGCACAAAGCGTCCGCCGATCAACGATGCCTCCTGCAGGGCATTTTCCCGCTCCGGCACCAGGTCGCGCCAGTGTTTGCGCTGGGGCTTGCCCAGGTCGATGGCGATCACCCGGCCCAGGGGCGCGCTGGCGGTGGTCTGGAAATAGAAAGTCTCACCGTTGTTGCCCAGATAGGTGTAGAGACCGTCCCAGTCGTCCAGCAGCCGGACCACCTCGCCGTTCTTCTTGCGCAGGTCCTTGTAGTAGATGCCGTTGGAGTCATAGCCGTCGAAGATGCTGAACACCAGATAGTTGCCATCGTGGCTCAATTCCGCTTCCGGGTTGCGGGTGGGGTGGTCGGTGATTTTATAGATCAGCCGGTCGCGGCTCTGGGGCTGGCCCAGTTTGTGGAAATAGACCGAGACCTGCTTGCTGTCGTCGGCGCTGCCATCGTCGTTGAACGGATAGCGGCTGTAGTAGAAGCCGGACTCGTCCTCGGCCCAGCTGATGCCGCTGAACTTGATGCCGGTGAGGGTGTCTTTCAGGTCCCGGCCGATCTTCAGGTCGCGCACCTGGTAGTCGGTCCAGTCGGTGCCGCCGTCGGAGGTGCCGTAGGCCAGGTAGCGGCCTTTGGGGCTGACCCGGTAGCGCTTGGCGGCGACGGTGCCGTCCTCGCTCAGCTTGCGCGGGTCCAGCATTACCGTACCGTCTTTTTTCAGGCTGTCGGTGCGGTAGAAGACGTTTTGGTCCCAGCTGCCGTCGTTGTACTCGTAGAAGTATTTGCCGGCCTTTTTGAACGGCACTTTGTAGCGCTCGTACTGCCAGAGTTCCCCCAGCCGCTCGTTCAGCTTGTTCCAGCCGGGAAGTTTCTTCAGGCGCGGCAGCGAAATATCATTCTGCGCGGTCACCCAGGCTTTCACTGCACTGGAGGTCCCCTCCTCCAGCCAGCGATAGGGATCATCCACCTGGGTGCCGAAATAGTTGTCCCGCTTTTCCAGTTTGGGGGTAACGGGATAGTCCGCGGCCAGGGTGGCGGCGGTGGCCAGCGCGCTGGCGGCCAGGATCAGAAGCTGTTTCTTCATACCGTGTGTTTCCGGTTTCTCATCATCGAACAGTTGGCTAATCTATGGCATTTTTCATACCGGTTCCAGAAACAGGGGGACGTTTGCGGTGAGGGGATTGATTCAGCGTGTGAGCCACGCGCGGGTGGACGTGAACGGTGAGTCTGTCGGCTCCATCGACCGCGGCCTGTTGCTGCTGCTGGGCGTGGAGGCGCGGGACGACCGCGAGAGCGCGGACAAGCTGCTGCACAAGGTGCTGCACTACCGGGTGTTCGGCGACGAGCAGGGGCGCATGAACCTGAACGTGCAGCAGGCCGGTGGCGGCCTGCTGATCGTCAGCCAATTTACCCTGGTGGCCGACACCGCCCGGGGCCTGCGCCCCAGCTTCAGCCGCGGCGCCTCGCCGGCTCAGGCGGAGGAACTGTACGATTACTTCGTCGGGCGCGCCCGCGCTCAGTTCTCGCCGGTGGAGACCGGGATATTCGCCGCGGACATGCAGGTCTCGCTGTCGAATGACGGGCCGGTTACCTTTTTACTGGAGACCTGACGGTCCGACTCTTATACTGCCAAACTGAACTGTTGGAGATACGTCATGACCGAGTTGCTCTCGCGCATCACTATCGATCCCGCCATCTGTCACGGCAAGCCGGTAATCAGAGGCATGCGTTATCCGGTAGCCAATATCCTGGAGTGGCTTAGCGCAGGCATGTCACAGGAAGAGATTCTCAAGGATTACCCGGATCTGGAGGCGGACGATATCCGTGCCACACTGGCCTACGCCGCAAGGCTGTCCAGAGTCAATCGCCAGGAAGACCTCGCGGCGTGAAGTTTCTGGTCGATGCACAGTTGCCGCGCAGGCTGTCGCTATGGCTGCAAGAGCAGGGCTATGACAGTCGCCATACCCTGGACTTGCCCGAGGGCAACCGCACCACAGACGCCCGTATCTGTGCTATTGCGGACACCGAGACGCGGGTCGTGGTCACCAAGGACGCCGACTTTGTATACAGCTTCGAAATAAAAGGCACTCCAGCCCGGTTGCTGCTGATCTCTGCCGGCAACCTGTCCAACACAGAACTATTGACCCTCTGGCATAAACACCTCGATAAGATAGTGCGCGCCTTCGAGAGCGCCAGCTTTGTCGAACTGGCTCCCACCCGACTTATATCCCGCGAGTAAGGCGCATAAGTGTTACCCCCCCCGCGCGGCGGAATCATAGATCCACGGCCATGCAGGTCTCGCTGTCGAACGACGGCCCTGTGACCTTTTTACTTGAGACGTGATCGCTGGATTCCTGATGGCGCGCCGCCAGCGCTTTCAGGCGCCGGTCGCGGGTTTTCTTGTCCTCTTTCCCCAGCCGTTCCACCGCCTGGTAGAACGCCGGCCAGGTCTCCCCGGACTCCCGGTACAGTTGCGCGAAGGCCGGCACCAGGGACTGGTACTCGGACGCCAGTGCCAGGGTGGCGTTGTTGGTCTTCCCGATATAGGCGCGGTAGCGCTCGGCGTTGGGCCAGTCCATCGACATCCGGTCATAGCAGTAACGCAGCCGCTCCAGCACTTCCGCCTTTAGGACGCGCTTTTCGTCGTCGGCAAGGGGGGA
Organism: Microbulbifer sp.; assembly: GCF_051659245.1. Classification (NCBI taxonomy): domain Bacteria; kingdom Pseudomonadati; phylum Pseudomonadota; class Gammaproteobacteria; order Cellvibrionales; family Microbulbiferaceae; genus Microbulbifer; species Microbulbifer sp. The sequence goes on along the minus strand of NZ_JBOFOC010000155.1, from coordinate 1,167 downwards.
TTTGTAGATCGGCTCCAGTTGCTTGCGCGCGGCCATCATCAGCCGGCGGATCGCCATCGACTGGGCGCGGCGGTTAGCTGACCCGCCATCCAACCCCTGCCGGCGGCGCCAGTCCGGCAGGGCCAGTTCCGACACGGCGGTGGCGAAGCTCTCGTTGAACGTGGTGTCGCCGGAGATGTACACCCGGCGGTGCGCCAGTTCGTGGAACAGCAGCCCGGCGAGCCGGTCCGGCGACCAGTTGACGAAACTGGAGAGCACCGGATCATCGAACCAGCCCAGGGTGCTGTAGGCGGGCACCGGGCCCAGATAAATGTCATAACCCTCGGCCAACAGTGCCTTCGCCTTGGCCTCGGCATCGGCCTTGCGGAAATAGCCGCGGTAACTGGCGCAACCGATAAAGGGATAGCACCAGCGCTTGGGGGAGAGGGAAAACTCCGGCGCCGCCAGCACATTCCACACGGGGAAGTCCTCCGCCAACTTCACATAGGAGCCGTAGGCCTTTCCCACCGGCAGTTGCAGCTCGGCGCCGGCATAGGCGCGAATATCCTGCACCAGGCGCAGCCGCTCCTGCAGTTCTTCGCCGATGCCGGGCGCAGCGGCCACCTTCTCGATCGGTTTGCGCGCGGCCAGGATGCGCCACTGTCCGACCACCGCCTGGGTGTAATATCCCGCCGTTTCACAGCCGCTTAACAGAGCGGCTGTCAGTAGAGAGCAAATGATGAGTGCCCGGGGCAATCGCCGATAACAGCTGCTATACACTCTATTACCTGTTCCATCGATTATTGTTGAGGGTTCCGGCATGGCGCCCATGGCCGCCATACTCACCGTGTTTGCGCTGACTTTCGCCGCAATCAGCTGGCTGAGCCTGCTGCGCGCCTGCTTCCGCCAGGGAACGGTTACCGGTCTGCTGGCATTTTTCCTGCCGCCCTTGGGGCTGCTGCTTCTGCTGCCTCGCTGGGAAGAGGAAGCCGAACCTTTTGCGACCGCTGCGGCGGCTCTGGTTTTTATCAGCATAGCCGGAATTTTTTGAGATTCCCCCCTTCGTAACCTTGTGTCGTTTCCGAGGGAAATAGTACAGAGGAGGTAACTGCTCAGCCTTGTAGGAGCGGCGGGGCGGCCATCCGACATGCCCGCGAACAGAGTCCGATCGCGGGCATGGCGGATGGC
>NZ_JBOFOC010000154.1:0-7247 GCF_051659245.1 Microbulbifer sp. | reverse complement strand
TCGGCTACGGCTGGTACCGCACCGCACCGGCCAAGCTGGAAAAACACTACCGGCGCTGGCGCCGCTCCTACGGAGTGGTTCGCTCAAGCCAACGCAGGTTCCATGCGTGTGAGCAGTTACCAACGGACGGCGACGCTGGTGACGGCGACGCCAGCCGCCAGGGAGCCCGGAGCGGCGACCTCGCCGGCGGGATGCCGGGGAGCGGGTGGACCTCTACGCCGCCCGGGGCCTGGATACCAGCAATAGCCTTCAGTTTCCAGGATATCAGCCTGACCACGACGGGCGACGGTGGCTGACCTCTTTCAGTAGTCTCACAGGGCTTGAGGCGCCCCTTATGACGTTTTTTTAACCAATATTCTCTCGCTAAGATGAAAAATGCGATAAGATTAAAAATGCGCCAAACACTGAATGATCCGTAAGGCTTGACCAAATTCACAAACCACTTGATATGGTCAAGCCAATTTGCTTACACTGCTAATCCAAAGCGGTTTCCAAGCCGAGCTCGCGCATTGGCGAAGCTCGATAAAAATAATGATGACGTAGAGAGGAAAAGCCATGAAATCCTGGCCCAGCACTGCGATACCTTTAGTCCTGTTCTCCAGCATGAGCGTCCTCACCGCCTGTAGCGGTGGCGGATCCGGCTCCGGCAATGAGGGGGATGTGGTCAGTACCCCACCGCCCGTTTCAACTTCCAGCAGCTCTTCATCCGGGAGCAGCTCCTCCGGCAGCTCCTCATCCGGGGGCAGCAGTGGTGGAGGCTCTGCCATCCTGTATGAAAACTTCGGCGACGGGCAGTTCGTCAACTTCGATGAGGCGGACACCGAGTTCTTCTTCACCCCGGAATACAAGGCCCTGAACGCCAACAATTCCGAGGATACCCGGCCCTCCTTCTATTACCCCACCTGCTGCTTCTTCCTCAATGACAACCCGGAGGATGGTCCGGAAGTGGCCCTGCATCAAATGGGGATCGTCAGCGACAACGGCAACCCTTCCATGCTCCTGGACACCGGCCGCTTTACCGCCGGCCAGACCCGGCCGGATATCGAAGCCGCAGACCCCAAGAAGGACACCACCTCCTCCGGTGACTTGGCCACCTGGGGCGAACTGGACCTGAGCCGGGACTACCGCATCTCCTTCTGCGTGAAGGACGCCGCCGGCAGCAGAAAAATGCAGATCTACGTGGACAACAACACCACTGGCGAGAGCAACTCCTTCTGGGGCGGTGGCGGCGGGGGCTCGCGCATCTTCGACGTGCCCACGGACATGCTGATACCCGGCAAGCGGGTGGAGATCAACATTCCCGGCAATACCACGCTCGAGCCGGGCGCCACTGAGGTGGACTTCCGCTCGGTACGGGTGGGCAATGGTAGCTCCTTCCTGCAGTTCCGTGTGGAAGGCGGCAGTACAGTGATCCTCGACGACCTGCTGGTGGAATACCAGGAGGAAGACGGCCAGGCGGAATTGCCCGAGTGTAACGTCTTCACCCCGGCCACCGCGCCCGACGCACCCTCGGAGGCACCCGTCGCAAGTGGCGGTGACACCAGTATCGTTGTCACCTGGAGCGATATCCTCGGCGCCAGCAGCTATGACCTGGCTTGGGGCACCGCGGACGACGTGAATAGCGCCACAGTGGTCGACGGCATAACCAATACCCAGTACGCCCTGGAGGATCTGGCAAACGGCACCCAGTACTTCGTATTTGTGCGCGCCAAGAACTCTGCCGGCACCAGCGACTGGAGCCCCTCTGCCTCTGCCACCCCGGAAGCGCCCGACGTGACCGACCCCGATGTGGTCCTCCTCGAGGATTTCAATGCTGCCACTAACGGCAACGCCAGCGAGACCAACCTCTTTACGCCTAACTACAAGAGTGTCTCCACCGATCCGCTCAAGCCTTTCTACAACGTCACCGCCGGGGGCTCGAACATAGCGGTAGCCGGCGGACAGCTGGGTTACAACAACGCACGTTTCTCCCTCGGCGAAACGGAACCCGGGACCGCCACTGCCGCAGGCGTCGCACCCTCCGGTGACATGGACTTGAGCCAGCCCTACGAGATCAGCTTCGAGGTAGTGATCAACGACAACGTGGATGATGGCACCGGTAAGTGCCAGGTGTACGCGGATAACAATACCACCAGCAGCGGCAACTCCATCCACGACGGCGCTTCGAAAATATTCGAAGCATCGGTAGTTCAGTTGGCGGGAGGCTCCCCCACCGGCACCGTGATCATCACTAGCGACGTGGGAACGGAGACATCCTTCCTGCAGTTCCGCTGCGACAGCGGCGTGGAAACCCCGATAACCATCGACAATCTGGTAATCCAATACCAGTAGCGGATCAGCGCGGCCGCTCGGCGGCCGCATAGTAATAAGAAGGATGGGAGACAGAATAATGAAACACCACAGCAAAAAAATCCTGCCCCTGGCCATAGCCCTGGCCAGCGCCCAAGCGTTTTCCCAGGAGCAGGAGAAAGACGAAACAACCCTTTACGACGCCGCCCTCGAGGAAATCTACGTGGAAGGTGTGCGCGCCGCCGACGCCAACGCCCGCGCCGCCGAACGCAGCAAGGATAACTTCAGTTCCATCGTCACCCAGGACGATGCCGGCAACTTCTCCGACCAGAACGTGGCCGAACTGCTGCAGCGGATGCCCGGCATCACCCTGCAGAGAAGCGAGGGCGAGGGCAAGTTCGTCAACCTGCGCGGCCTGGGCGCGGGCATGGTGAGCGTGCGCATGGACGGCGGCGTCATGGCCAACGCCGGCGGCGGCACCGACGAGACCCTGGAGGACCGCGCCTTCTCCCTGGACAGCCTGCCCTCGGACGTGCTGCAGTCCATCGAGGTGAACAAGTCCCTGACTCCGGATATGGACCTGGACGCCATCGGCGGCTCCATCAACGTGAAAACCCTGTCCGCCCTGGACCGCGGCCGCGACACTTACAAACTGAGGCTGCAGAACTACTATGCGGACCAGGGAGGGGAAAACTCCCCCAAGGTCACCCTGCAGGGCACCAACCTGTTCCTGGACGACACCCTCGGTGTTGCCTACACCGGCTCCTGGGAGAAGCGCGTAACCCAGGGTTACCAGACCAAGCATCACGACAAGACCCTGCCGCAATACGTAAACCTGGGTGACCAGCGCATGCTGATCCCTTGGGAGTTCACCACTTACCAGGAAAATGCCGAGCGCGAGCGGTTGGCGGCGCTGCTCAACCTGGAATACCGGCCGGACGACAACAGCCGCTATCATCTGAAGATCAACCACACCAGCTACTCCGACGACGACATAGCTCAGCGCGAGTACTACCGCTTCAACTTCCAGAACGGCGATGAAGAGCTTCGCTTCCTGGACGGCGACAATCAGGTGTTCGCCGGCCAAGACGTGGACTTGCAGCAGCAGTTCTTTATCCAGGAATCGGAGGTCACTACCAATACCTTCGCCCTCGGCGGCGAGAACTACTTCGGCGACGGCTGGAAAGTGGATTACGAGCTGGTCTCCTCGCGCAGCGAGAATGAGAAGCCGGACGGCCGCCGGGTGCAGTTCCGCCTGCGGGAGCAGTTCGCCGCGGGCAGCTTCGGCGAAGACTTCCTGAACGGGCAGATAATCTCCCTCCAGCAGATGCAGGAACTGGAGGCAACCGGCAGCATCTCCAGCGGCGCCGCTTCCAATGGCAACACCTACGAATTCGGCAGCGTGGTTCAGCCGAACCTGCTCTACGACAACCTCTTCCTGGAGGACAACCTGCGCAAGGATGAAGTGGACCAGTTCTCCCTGAATCTGCGCAAGGACTGGGACGACGACGGCTGGCTCAACTATGTGAAGGCCGGCGTCAAGGCCAACCAGCGCACCCGCAGCAACGACAAGAACCGCGTCAGCATTGTGCCAGGGGACAAGGCCATCGCCGGCTGCGCCGGCGACGCCGAATGCAGGGACATGGCCCGCGCCCGACTGGGGGCTTTCGACAACTATATCCTGGCGAACCCCAACTTCGACCACGCCGTTATCACCCGCGGCGAGGCGGAACGCCTGATCGACGTCACCCGCGTCATCGGCGACAACTACGACGTGGAAGAACGGGAGCTGGAATCCACCAAGCTGGATTACGAGCTCACCGAGGACAGCTCCGCGGCCTACGCGATGGCGGAATTCCAGGTGCTGCCGGAAGCCACCCTGATCGCCGGCGCCCGCTACGAGCGCACGGAGTTCGCATCCACCGGCTATATGGCCCTGCGCAACGATCGCAACGAAACCGGCCCGTTGGTGCAACCGCTGGAATCCCTCGACATTTCGCTGCCGCTTGAAGAAGTCGGCAACGACTACGACGTCTTCCTGCCTGCGCTCCACTACCGCCACGAGCTGAGCGAAGACCTGCTCGCCCGCGCCGCCCTCTGGACCAGCTTCAGCCGCCCGGATTTCGGCAAGAGCCGCGGGTTTTTCGAGGTGACCGATCGAGTGGAGTTCTGTAATACAGATCCCGACTACACCGGTGACGTAAAGTGTTCCGATGACCCGAAGGCGTTCGGCATTGCCCGTGGGCAAGAACTGGAGTACCAGGCACAGTGGTTCGAGATGTCCTCGAACAACTCGGTGCGCATCGGCAATCCGGGCCTGGACCCGATGCGGGCCACCAACCTGGACCTGTCGCTCTCCTGGTACGGCGAGGACACCTTCCTGGAGGGTGCCTTCTTCTACAAGGACATCAAAGACTTTATCGTCGATGCCAATGGCGTGAGCGTGAATATCGCTGAGCTGCCCTTCCGCCTGCCGGTGGAACAGGTGGATCTGTTCCGGATCCCGGCGGACCTCACCATCGACAACGCCAACACCTACCTGAACGGTGAGAGCGCCGAGGTGTACGGTGTCGAGCTGAGCTACAGCCAGTACTTCGAGGGCCGCTGGGAGGACCACAAGATCGGCCGCTGGCTGGACAATATCTTCGTGCAATCCAACCTGACCCTGCAATCCAGCGAAGGTAACGTGGGCGACAGCGTGCGTGTGGGCTCCATCCAGCTGCCGGAGACCGCCGACACCGCCGCCAACCTGACCCTCGGCTGGGAGAACGATGACTTCTCGGTACGCTTTATCACCAACTACACCAGCGAAACTCTCAAGCGCATCGGCGGCTGTACCGCCGAGGATAAGGCCGCGGACGCCGAACTCGGCTACGCGGCGAACTGCAGCGCCTGGGGGGATATGTACAAGGACGAGTCACTGACCTTCGACATCAAGGCCACCTATCGGGTGATGGAAGGTATGCGCGTCTACTTTGATGCGGTCAACATCACCGACAGCGTGGACCAGTACTACTTTGCCGGCAACGCGGATTCCGGCGGTCCCATCCTGTTCAACGTGGAGCAGTACGGCCCCGGCTACCAGCTGGGCCTGACAATGGACTTCTAGCATCGATGCCCCGTGCCCCGCCTTCGCGGGGCTTTTTTGCGTTGTGAAGCAAAGTAAGTGGGGTGAATGAATTATAGCTGTAGGGTGGATAAGCGAAGCGCATCCACCATCTCCACGAACCGATCGGTGGATGCGCTTCGCTTATCCACCCTACAAAAATATTTTGAATTTGCATCACCAGAGGAATCGTCATGAAGTTGTATCCCACTCCGCTGGCCCTGGCCGCATCTCTGCTACTCGCCGCCTGCGGCGGTGGCGGCGGCTCCTCCGATACTATTTCACCGTCCTCGTCGAGTTCATCCTCGTCGAGTAGTTCGTCATCCAGCAGCAGCTCCAGCTCATCCGGCGGCAATCCCAGCTCCGCAGACATCAGCAACGAATGCCGCACGCTGGCCACCGACCCCAATGTCAACTGGCAGGATTCCACGGAGCTGGATACGGACCAGGAGATCGTCGAGTGCCTGTCCCAGACCCTGGGCCGCGCCGTGGGCTACGGTGAAGACGCCCTGGGCGGTTACGACCCGAATGGCGGCAGCAAGCTGGTGGTTATCAAGAAAAACCAGGCAAAGTCCGTGGAGCAGCAGATCTACGATGCGGTCAGCAGCAGCGACCACAACTGGATAGTGTTCGACAAGTTTGACTTCGCCCAGGAAACGGAAGTCTCCATGCACCGGGTTTACTGCAACCGCTCATCTGTGCAATCGGCGATCGAAGGCACACAAGCCCAGTGTATCGACTACCACCAGTGGTGCGCCGACAAAGGCGTGGCCGAAGCCAACTGCGCGGCGGAGTTCTTCAATAACCGCCTCAATGTCAGCGGCCTGCCCATTAGCAATGCGGAAGTGGGCTCCAACACCACCCTGGACGGCCGCCACAGCAATGCCTATTTCCGTTTCAACGGTTTTAAGGTGGATGCCGAGAACGTAATTCTCACAAGCCTGGACTTCCGCGGTGCCGGCCACGTCGAGGACCATGAACTGGACCCGGACATGATCCGCAGCGACGGGGCGCAGGATGTCTGGATTCACAAAAACAGCTTCGAGCTCACTGGCGACTCCGCCTTCGACGTGAAAAACGCTGCGCACAATATCACCATATCCTTCAACCGGCTGACGGACGTGAAGCGGGCCGGTCTGCACGGCTCGAGCGATACAGAGGCGGGTATAGAACAGATCCGCACCACCATGCACCACAATGCCTTCGTCACCCGCGACGCCAAGTACGATGATTTCTCCGGCGGCGGGCGGAGGGTGCCGCTGATCCGCGGCGGCCGCACCCATATGTTCAACAACCTGTTTATGAACTACCGCAGGGACGTGTTCAGTGCACGCTGGGGAGCCCAGGTACTGTGGGAAAACAACGCCCTGATGGTGAACCAGGAAATCGCCGGCGTTTCGCTGGGCACCCTGGGTAACGAGCTGGCGCGCGACGGCTACAGCAACGACGATGCCGAAAACCAGAGCGGCTTCCGCGCCGAGGGCACCTTTGTGTGGTTCTCCGACAGCGCCTGCAACCTGAATGAGGCCGGCTCCATGGAGATCACCAACGCCTGGGGCACAGTGGCCGACCTCCCCGCGGACTACTCCCAGACGTCGCGGGATACGATCAGCGCACAGATGGCCGATGCCGGCCAGAACCTGGTGGACTACATCAGTGCCACTGCGGGCAAGGACGGAGAAGAGCCCTTCAATGCGCCCCTGGCCAACGACATGAACTTCGTTCTGGGCCTTGGCAAGGTTTCCTGCCAGTAACCAGAGACCGCGGAGCTTTTTACCTTATAGCGCTGAAGGCTCCAGCTCCGCACACGGGCCGCGGGCCCGTCTTAATAATGTAGGAGCGGCCCATGGCC
>NZ_JBOFOC010000153.1:0-25153 GCF_051659245.1 Microbulbifer sp. | reverse complement strand
TCTGGCATCTTTGCTCATAGGTCAGTTGTTTGTAGTGCTTCATCGTCTATCTCTTGTCGGAGAAAAAGCGCGAAGCCTACTGGCAACTGGCCGCTTTTTCTACCCCACTCAAGATATGCACTTACAAGTTGAATCTGGGAGTCAAGTAAATAGGGCTAGATCAACATTATGACGCTAATTTGTTCTGTAAAATATCGCGCCATAATGTTGATCTGTCCCCATTTATTCTCTGACCTCAATATTCCAATATTCTGAGGATACTAGCAATGAAACGGGTTATTGTTGCGATTTTTATTTTTTGGGCAACTGACACCATGTTACAAAAATAAACAATTTATCGTTTTAAATCAATAAGTTACGCCTTAACTTGATGCCATTCCACTCTGACCCTAATTATTTCGACCTGATTCTAGGTAGAATTTTTGATTCTCGTCTGTGAACTGTTAGTTTCATCTCTCATTTGTATTTAGTATTCTTCGATCTCAGACCTATAGGAAGGGGTAAATCTAATGGGACACTATGAGCAACCGAAGCCTTACTATCTAAAAGACCGCCGTGAAATAGCCATTGATATGTTCGCCTCGAAGGAAAATATCAGTCGTGCCGATTACATGGCTCTTAGGGTAGTCGAGCAGGTTGAGGAGACGCTTGATAAATATCGCCAAGAATCTGCCAGTATGTCGAGGCGAGAGCTTAGGAATGAAAAGCACAATTCCGAACGACTTGGGAATTTCATGAGGAAAAATGGAAAGCCTCACCCAGGCGGCAATTGTGATGCCCATGCAATAGTATCCGGAGGCCACCCAAAAGCTGTGCAGCAGAGAGCCATCTTGGCCCGAGCGAAAATCAGAATAGATGATATAAGAAACGGAACCTGGCTACCTGCAAGAACAGCCGATACTCCTCACCGTAAAATGCCTTTTGCTATTCCTCACTCTCGCATACATAGAAATGGATATTACCAGTGGTTAAAGTTTGAGTTCGATTCTCTGGACTTTGAAAGCCTCGCAGAGCGGGATGTTGAGAGGTTGCTTAGAGGTATAGAGTATGATTTAAAATTCTCCAGCTTTCCGAACTATGTTATGTTGCCTGCGGATAAACTTACCCAAGTAGTTTAAGAAAATATGAAAATCTATCAGATATTCCAGAATGATAGCGACTACATGACTCTCTATTTCGACCCTGATGAGGTTGAAGATAAGCTCGGGAATGACGATTTTGTATTTTTTACGACGCCTAAATCCTATGCGAGTGACTGGGTACCATTGGAGCTGAGTATCAAGGCATGTGATTCCCCTCCCATGATTCCCTCAATTTCAACCTGGCAAAACTATCTCGTACTACATAATTCGGCATATCAAGCGCTGGAAGGGTTGCTGGCCCCTTACGGGGAGTTTCTGCCCTGTATGTATCAGGAAGCAAAGTTCTATCTGTTTAACCCTTTGACCATCGCTGAAGATCTTAGCGCTGTGGTGCCGGGATCGGTAACGAGGAAAGGAAACTTACTCTCTGGTATTGAATTTGAGGCAGGTAAGTTGGAGCGTGTGCCGGTTTTCAGGACCAAAGAAAGCTATATTAGCATCTACTGTACAGAGGTGTTTAAGGAATTAATTCAGTCTGAAAATCTTGATGGATTGCTGTTTAGCGCCAATCTGACGCAAGTTTAATAATTTGTCAGGAAATAGGAATATGAGGGGCAGAGTAACATATAGACGTGTAATTTATTAAATAAATCAAGCGCCAAAATGTTACTCTGACCCCAATATTCCTCTGACCCCAAATATTAAAGATGCCGAAACGGGATGCGAAGATATGCTCTATCTGCGTAGTGCCGTCCGGAGTCTGAAGAGTAACGTTGTGAATGCGGTGATACACATCGGTGGGAAGACGCAGTCTGCCAAAAAATTTGACTAATTCTTCTCCCAAGATTCCCTTGAACCATGGAGATTTAAAAATGGTGACGACCAGCGCAATTGCTAATAGCCAATATGCAACTGACAACGCTTGATTGATAAGTGGATCGAAGTTCATTGTTTCAACACTGTTATGTCAAGATTTGACCCCTAGCTTGACCTTTGACCCCTAGCTTGACCCCCATATGTTCATCATGTCACTCCATCCTAGCCCCCGACCGCCTGACACTGGCAGTTCCGATTCCCCTCACGGTTCCTCTTAACAGGGTTCATTGTCCCCAACGCTTCATACCAAATCCGTTTCGCATGGTGGGTAGGATACTGGTGGTAGAACACCAGGTTGCGCTTTCGAAAACTTTTCTGTTGAATTCGCCAGTAGTGCACGAACTCATCAACTGCGAAAAACCTCGAATTACAACATATATTTATGCAACTTCATGTCGCAATTAACGTTGCCAACACGCGCAGCTTTGTAGTGGAGGCGAAGCCGCAACGAAAAAGCTGTCGCTGTGCTTGGCCTGGTTATGCGTCAGCCTCGACTTCCCGCAAAAAACGGATCTCCACTATCGATGTTACTCCTGCCAGTTATCTGATCGGATTCTTGTTAAATCGCCTATTGCCAAGTCTATGAACCGTTTACCACATTCCATACAATAATTTCGCTCACTTTGCCCCTCCTTTACTGTAAGCCTTTTTTCACCATTTTTTATTTTATGATTCGCATTTGATTTGCAAGAGTGAGCCCTTTTTGCTTCAGAAATGTAAATGTTTTTGACAAGCGATTTTGGCCTACCCATTACGTATTTCCTCTTCGAGAGAGGCTGCATGCGCATTCAGAGCCTCATGAGCAGCTTCCAGTTGGGTGAGCGTGAAGTTCTCGCGATTTGATCCTTCCTGATCTACGGTGGCATTCACTCTGCGGTTGAGTTCAGCTACTACCCATTGAAAGTTTGCGCTTTGGTGCCTAGGGTCCAGATTGCGCCCACCAGGATTTACTCCACATCGCCCTAACAATCCACCGGTCTCATTTTGAATTCTCTCGTTCAAAGCGCTACGGCGTGCAATGCGTTGATCTTGCCGAGTGGGTCTAATTCTGCGGATTCCCGCCGCAGCTTGGTTTGGAGTGATGCCTCTGTCTACAAGCTGTTGAAGAAGGTCGGCTACTTCTGGATCGCCAATAGGATCCATTTCGGCTGCAGAAACATCAGATTCAGATATGATATCCACGGGGGATAGCCCCCCAGTCCCTGTCGGTTCCCTTTCGGTGACTCCATTTGGATCGAAATCTACGTTATCTGCTTCTGGTAACAAGTCTGCAAAATAAGCCTGGTCTGCAGAGCTAAAATCTCTAAAGTCATTCCAGCGCTGAGCTACATTTGCTCCGGCATGGAATACTACTACTCCACGGTTTACCGGATTATCTGGAGCACTTTGCTCAACGACGCGCATTATTCGTCCCACGAACTGAACAAAAGGAGAAAGGTTTGCGAATATGCTGCCGACCATTGCGACCGCTAAAAACCTATGATCAAACCCTTCACCAAGCATCCTAGCTTGAACGATCACATCAAGCTCATGATTTTCCAACTGCTGGAAAACCCTTTGATTCGCATCCGCTCCCTCGCGCGAATGCACATAGCCTGCTCTCAATCCCCTTGCCCTAAACGCTTCTGTGATTTGTATACAGTGATCAATATTTAAGGCTGAGGCAATGATTTTCAAGCGCTGTTCGCCGGTTTCCTCTCTGAGCCGTCTTAACTCACCTATAGAACAGTCTACTATTGAAGACAATGTGTTTTCTGACATTACGATGCCGCGACGGAATTCTGCATCCTGTTGGCCAAGATCAATCACTTCACGCAATCCGATCGTACGTTCTTCGCCATTGTCACGATCAATATAAGTCAGTTCAGACGGGCGAAGCATTTTGGCGGACAGTCGTTTTACATAACCAGCTTGTATTGCTCGGATTACAGGAAATGAGTATATGACGTGGCCTTCCATCAGCCGCCCGTCTGATCGCGTTGGAGTTGCGCTAAAATTGATCACTCGTGCATTGGGGAAGCGGTTGAAAACCTGACGCCACGAGGCAGCTGTATTGTGATGACCTTCGTCGACTAGGATTAGATCGAAAAAATCATCTTCAAGCTCATCTAGCCATCGATTTTCTTCACCGGCTATTTGCTGAATATTGGATACCACGATATCAGCGTTTTCTATATCATCGTGGTTCACTGTGCCGCTTGCGACGACGACTGTTTCTGGATATTCGGCACCTTCAGTTAATACCGAGCACTTTTCATAAAAATTGGTGGCGCTGCTTGATTTCATATCTGCACCAAGCTGGTCTCGGATTCGAGTACCAGGAGCAATTACCAGCACTCTGTGAGCTTGAATTGCATAAGGTGTGACAGATATAAGCCCTGATTTCCCGCACCCTACCGGTAGAACAACACCCACAAACCGATCGGCGTCAATGTTATCCTGATAATGGTCGCGAATTGACAACCAACCCTCTTTTTGGGGAGCTCTCAGATTTTGGTTTTGTTCAATATCGAACGGCTCTATAAATGTCACTTAAATCTCCTTTAGGAAACTGTTCTTTAGTTTTAGCTGAAGAACCATCGATTCTTACATAATGAGATGGGCTTAACCAAATACCCTCCGCTCCAGACTGAAAGACAGCATTGAATATGGTGCTGTATCTGGTGCCGCATAACAGTTTGTTCATAGGCATAGCCATATCTAGGCATATGCCTATATCTGCCAATGCATGGCCAGATATACCCGCACATGGCCAGATCTAATCTTTGCCAGCTTCTTTAAATCTCTCGCGTTCATGTGCTCATGACCTGTGACTTACGTCTCACTTTTCGTTGTCGGGATTTATATCACGAAGAAGGGGAGTTCGGGGAGCCCCTGTAATTAGCTGTAATTTTGTGTGTGAGCATTCACCTACTTTTTTGCGGTAGGTTGTATGGGCTTTGGGCTACTTATAGTGATTCCTGCTGCCCCCAGTCGCCCAACTCCACCACTCCTGCTATCTTCCCACCCATAACAAAGCACAGGAATCCCCCATGCCCAGGAACCTCACGGCCTCCATAACCCTGCTGGCCGCCGCATCCATCCCGGCCCTCGGCCTGCTGGGTTGCGACCACTCCAAGCCCGAGTCCAAGTCGCAATCAGAACATTCGTCCCAATTCGCCATCAACTACCAGCAGTTCCAGCTGGATAACGGCCTCAAGGTCCTCTTCCATATCGACCGCTCCGATCCCGTGGTGGCGGTGTCGCTGACGGCCCATGTGGGGTCGGCGCGGGAGAAGGCCGGGCGCACGGGGTTTGCGCATCTGTTCGAGCACCTGCTGTTCCTGGAGTCGGAGAACCTGGGCAAGGGCGGGCTGGATGCGATGAGTGCGCGTATCGGCGGTTCCGGGGCCAATGGTTCCACTTCCCGCGATGTCACCAACTACTACCAGACGGTGCCCAAGGATGCTCTGGAGAAGATGCTCTGGGCCGAGGCGGACAAGCTGGGCTGGTTTATCAATACGGTGACCGAGCCGGTGCTGGCGAAGGAAAAGCAGGTGGTGAAGAACGAGAAGCGGCAGAGTTACGACAACCGCCCCTACGGCCACACCCAGTACGTGATCGATCGCAACCTCTACCCCGAGGGGCACCCCTACAACTGGCAGGTGATCGGCTCGCTGGAGGACCTGCAGAATGCCACCCTCGGCGATGTGAAGGCGTTCTTCCGTCGCTGGTATGTGCCCAATAACGTGACCCTGGTGGTGGCCGGCGATTTCGATCCCGAGCAGGCCCGCGCCTGGGTGTACAAGTACTTCGACGAGGTGCCGGCGGGCGAGCCCATCGCGCGGGCGCCCAGGCAGCCGGCGGTATTGAAAGAGACGGTGCGCCGTTACTTTGAGGACAACTTCGCCCGCGAGCCGGCGCTGACGCTCGCCTGGCCGGCGGTGGAGCGCTACCACCCGGACAGCTACCCGCTGGCGGTGTTGCTGGAATACCTGTCGGACGGCAAGCGCGCGCCCCTGTACCGGGTGCTGGTGGAGGACCAGCAGCTGACCGCGGGTGTGTCCATGGGCAGTTACGATTCCGAGCTGGCCGGGCAGGTGCAGCTGCAGGTGCATGCGTTCGAGGGGCGGGACCTGGACGCCGTCTACGCGGCGATCGAACAGGCCTTTGCGCTGTTCGAGCAGGAGGGCATCGCCGGGGAGGACCTGGAACGCATCAAGGCCGGGCAGGAGATCGGCTTCTACAACGGCCTCTCCAGCGTGCTGGGCAAGGGCTTCCAGCTGGCCCAGTACCCAGGTGTACCGGGGCGATGCCGGCTACGTGAGTGAGGATATCCAGCGCCTGCTGGCGGTGACCGCGGAAGACGTGCAGCGGGTGTACCGCAAGTACCTCAAGAACAAGCCGTTTGTGGCGGCGAGCTTCGTGCCGCGCGGGGAGAAGGCACTGGCGCTGGCGGATTCCACCGCCGCGCAGGTGGAGGAAGAGCAGATAGTCACCGGGGCCGAGGAGCAATTCGATGCCTCGGTGCAGGCCGACTACCAGCGCACCCCGTCCAGCTTCGACCGCACGAGAGAGCCTTCCTACGGCGAGCCGGCCCAAACCGCGGTGCCGCAGGTGTGGCAGGAGAAGCTGGCCAACGGCCTGCAGGTCTCCGGTATCGAAAACGGCGAGGTGCCCACGGTCAACTTCAGCCTGGTGATCGACGGCGGCCAGCTGCATGAGAAAATCGACAAGACCGGCGTCGCCAACCTGACCGCGATGCTGATGGAACGGGGCACCGCCAGGCGCACCCCGGAAGAACTGGAAACGGCGATCCAGAAACTGGGGGCCAGCATCAGCATCTCCGCCGGTGAGGAGGTGCTCCGCTTCGATGTCACCACACTGGCGCGCAACTTCGAGCCGGTGTTCGCGCTGGTGGAGGAAATGCTGTTGGAGCCGCGTTGGGATGCGGGCGAACTGGTGCTGGCGAAGAATAGCGTCATCAGCCGCATCAAGCGCGCCGCCGCCGAACCGAATGCCATCGCCGGCAAGACCTTTGCGCGTCTGCTGCACGGCGCGGACAGCATTCGCGGTTACAGCCGACTCGGTACCGAGGCGTCCGTGGCCGCGATCACCATGGACGACTTGCGGGCCTTCCACCGCGATTACCTGTCGCCGTCGGTCAGCCGTGCCCATGTGGTGGGCGATATTGCCCGCGGGGATTTCCTGAAGGCGGCGAGTTCCCTGGCCAAACGCTGGCCGGCCCAGGAAGTGAAAATTCCCGATCCCGAATCCGTGGCCGCCGCGCCGGGTATCTATTTCGTCGACGTGCCGGGCGCGAAGCAGTCGGTACTGCGCATCGGTCGCCCGGCCATGTCCGCGCTGTCCGCGGATTACTACCCGGCGGTATTCAGCAACTATATCCTCGGCGGTGGCGGCTTCGCCTCGCGCTTCACCCAGCAGTTGCGCGAGGGCAAGGGCTATACCTACGGTATCCGCTCCGGAATTTCCGCCGGCAAAACCCAGGGCGAGTTTATGATCGGTACCGGCGTGCGCGCCAATGTCACCGCGGAATCGGTGCAGCTGATCCACAACATCCTCCAGGGTTATGGGCTCACCTATACCGAGCAGGACCTGGAAACCTCGCGCTCCTATCTCATCCGCAGCAACGCCCGCGCCTTTGAAACCGCGAGCGCCAAGCTCGGCCTGCTGGAAAGCATGAGCCGTTACGGCTGGCCCGCGGACTATGTGCGGGAGCGGGAGGCTATCAGCAAGGCCATGACCGTGAACAAGGTGCGGAAGATTGCCGGCAGCTATATGCAGCCGGATTCGATGATCTGGGTGGTGGTCGGCGACCGTGCGACACAGTTCAGCCGGCTGGAAGAGCTGGGCTTGGGAAAGCTGACTTTGCTGGATGGCGAGAAGTTGACACAGATGGCGGAGCTGTCGTCGGCGGACTGAGTGCCGCGCGGGCCCGGAAAAGTCCGGGCTCTTCCGATTGTGACGCCCTAAAGCTTTAGGATATCCAACAATCTTGTGGGTTGTTGCTTGACGATATCGCCCTGCTTCAATTCAACCCGTTGCTGGCGTTTGTTATTAACGATCAGGTCGGAAAACTGCACCGGCAGGCCTTTGGCAGTGCTGAATTGTGTGGAATCCTGGAGCTGGTAGTGCAAGTGCACCCCACGGGAATAGCCGCTGTTGCCGCACTCGCCCACTTTCATACCCTTGGAGACCGGCATGCCCTCGTATAAGCGGACTGGTATAGATTGATAGCGCAGGTGAAGCAACAGTGAAACTTCATTGTTCCCGTGGTCAATCATCACATAGTTGCCGCGGGGGTGCTGTTCGTTCAGAACGCCGTGGATATTGTCTTTGATTCCACGGCCGATGGACACCAGCTTTCCTGCAGCCGGCGCCACGACATTCCGGCCAAAACAGTAGTGGTTGGCATTGTTGTTCACGTCGCCGGTATAGGCGATGGTCAGGCCCTTTTTTTTATAGTACTCGATCTCGTCACGGGGCAGCGGTGCAGTTTCAGGGCGCACACCAGCAATATCGAGCGCATACTTTCCTGCGGGGGCGCCCGTTAGGTGGTTTTTGTTCTGTTCTAGTGTCCGCCCACCCCGGTTGACGATGAATGCCCCAACCAGGGGAAACATCAATTCTGTTTTATTGATGTAGGAGTCATAATCAGCGCCCAGTACTGCGGGCTGATAAGACAGCGCCAGGGCGAGAGCCGCCCCGTGAATTACCGTTTTTATTCTTTTCAAAAGGCTTATCCCTGTGAGCGTCTTAATCTTGCGTGTTTTATAGCATGCAGAGGGACTATGGGGTGACTGCCTGTAATGATATGTAGGAATAAGGGGTGCGGCTACTGGGGGCGGCGTGGGAGAGCAGTCTCAATCCACGCTGCCTCTATCCCGGGACTCAGCCAATCACGTCGTCGGCCTGCAGTTGTTCAATATCCTCACCGCTGTAACCCAACGCACCCAGCAATTCCCGCGAGTGGGCGCCCAGCGGGGCGCCGGCGCTATGCCGTTGCGGCTTTTCTCCGTCGAACAGAAAGGGGGTGTTGATCTGTGTAATGCCCTCGCCGCTGCTGTCCGTCGCCTCGCAAATCATTTGCCGCTGCTGCATCTGCTGGCTCTGCGCCGCCTCGAGAAAATCCAGCACCGGTTCCACACAGGCGTCGATGTCTGCGAACAGTCGCAGCCATTTGTCCAGCGGCTGTTGGGCAATAAGTTCGGCGACGTCCCGCTTGAGGGATTCCTGCTGGTCCTCCTGCACTATCCTGGAGAGCCACTGGGGTTTGCCGAGGGCGGTAAAGAAATGCTCGGCAAGTTGGGGTTCCAGGCTGCCCACGGAAAGGTAACGGTTGTCGGCGGTGCGGTAGTAGTCGTAGTAGCTGCCGCCGTTGAGCAGTTCGCTCTCGATTTCCGGGTTGCCGCCACCGGCCAGGGCGCAGGCGCCGGATATGGCGTTCATGGCGAAGGCGCAATCGGTCATGGCAATATCGATACGGCTGCCCTCACCGTTTTGGCTGCGCTTATACACGGCGGCGAGAATCGACATTACCGCGTGGTGGGAACCGGCGATACCGGCCACCTGGGTGCCGGCGAGGCTGGGGCCGCTCTCCCGGCGGCCGGAGTAGCTGGCCAGGCCGGACAGGGCCAGATAGTTGATATCGTGCCCGACGCGGTCGTTGAGGGGCCCTGTTTGACCGTAACCGGTGATGGAGCAGTAAATCAGGTCTTCGCGGGCTTCGCGCAGGGCATCAAAACCGAGGCCGAGGTTGTCCATTAACCCGGGGCGGAACTGTTCCAGCACCACGTCGTATTCCACCAGCAGACGCCGCACGATTTCCACCGCCTTGGGGGCTTTTAAATCCAGGGCCAGGGATTTTTTGTTGCGGTTGAGGGTGGCGTGGGCGGCGGAGATGCTTTTGTCCGCGCCGACCATCGGCGGCAGGCCGCGGAACATGTCCGGTCGGGTAGGGGATTCGATGCGCAGCACCTCTGCACCCATATCCGCCAGCAGCATGGTGGCGTAGGGGCCGGGCAGCCGGGTGGTGAAGTCCAGGATTTTCAGGCCGGCGAGTGGTCCGTGGTTATTTTGCATTTTTGTTACCCTCTGGCCCTCTCCCATAAATGGGGAAGGGGCGTTTTTTGGCTCGGTAGGATGGGCACAGCGCAGCGTGCCCATAAGATAATCCTTGTTCGAAAATTATGGGAGGCTAGTCTGGTCAGGCGATCACTCCCTGGGCCAACAGCTCGTCGATTTCCTCCTGCGCATAGCCGAGCGCGTTGAGCAGTTCGTGGGTGTCACAGCCGAGCGGGACGCCAGCGGTATGTCGCCGCGGCTTGTTGCCGTCGAAAACCAGTGGTGTGTTGATCTGCTTCAAAGTATCGCCGTCAGGCAGTGCCGCCTGGCACAGCATCTGCCGTTCTTTCATCAGTGCACTTTCGGCCGCCTCAGAGAAGGACAGTACCGGCTCCACGCAGGCGTCACAGGTCTCGAACAGGCGCATCCATTCGTCGAGATTGCACATTGCAATAATCGCGGCGATATCCCGTTTGAGTTGTTCCTGCTGGTCCGGCTGCAGTACCCGCTGCATCCACTCGGGTCTGCCCAGTGCGGCAAAGAACTGCTGCGCTAACTGAGGTTCCAGGCTGCCCACCGATAGGTAGCGGCCGTCGGCGGTGCGGTAGTAGTCGTAGTAGCTGCCGCCGTTGAGCAGTTCGCTCTCGATTTCCGGATCGCCGCCGCCGGCCAGGGCGCAGGCGCCGGATATGGCATTCATCGCGAAGGCGCAGTCGGTCATGCTGATATCGATATGGCTGCCCTCGCCGCTTTGGTTGCGCTTGTACACGGCGGCCAGAATTGCCATTGCCGCGTGGTGAGAACCACCGGCGATATCCGCGACCTGGGTGCCGGCGAGGCTGGGGCCGCTCTCGCGGCGCCCGGAGTAGCTGGCCAAGCCGGACAGGGCCAGGTAGTTGATATCGTGCCCGGCGCGGTCGTTGAGGGGGCCCGTTTGACCGTAACCGGTGATGGAGCAGTAAATCAGGTCTTCGCGGGTTTCGCGGAGGGTATCAAAACCGAGGCCGAGTTTGTCCATTACCCCCGGGCGGAACTGTTCCAGCACCACGTCGTATTCCACCAGCAACCGCCGTACGATTTCCAACGCCTTTGGGGCTTTTAAATCCAGGGCCAGGGATTTTTTGTTGCGGTTGATGGTGGCGTGGGCGGCGGAGATGCTTTTGTCCGCGCCGACCATCGGCGGCAGGCCGCGCAACATGTCCGGCCGTGTGGGGGATTCGATGCGCAGTACCTCCGCGCCCATGTCCGCCAGTAGCATGGTGGCGTAGGGGCCGGGGAGGAGGGTGGTGAAGTCTAGGATTTTGAGGCCGGTTAGTGGGGTTTTGCTGTTGGACATGGCTGTTTGCCGATAGGTGGAGTTCGCGATTTCGCTGTAGGAGCCTGCTTGCAGGCGAACGGATCAGGGCTTCGTAGCTTTTTCGCCTGCAAGCAGGCTCCTACATGGGGGCTGTAGGATGGGCAAAGCGCAGCGTGCCCATCAAACCATGGCTGATGGGCACGCTGCGCTTTGCCCATCCTACAATTTTGGCGAGTCCCGAGTTCCGTCTTTATTCCTTCAACAATTCACGGGAAATAATCAGTTTCATAATCTCGTTGGTGCCGGCGTAGATGCGCTGTACCCGCGCGTCCGCCCAGGCGCGGGCGATGGGGTATTCCCACATGTAGCCGAAGCCGCCGTGCAGTTGCACGCATTCGTCGAGCAGTTTGCACTGGAAGTCGGTGGTGAGTAGTTTGGCTTTGGCCGCGGTGGCCACGTCGAGTTTTTTGTCGCAGTGCAGTTCCAAGCAGCGGTCGACGAATACGCGCATGGCGGTGAGCTCCGCATCCATCTCCGCTAACTTGAACTGGGTATTCTGGAAACCGGCGATGGCGCGGCCGAAGGCTTTGCGTTCGCGCACATAGTCCAGTGTCCAGCCCAGCGCCGCCTCGGCATTGGCGACTGCGCCGAGGGCCACGCTAAGCCGCTCCTGGGGCAGTTCCTGCATCAGGTAGACAAAACCCTGGCCCTCGGCGCCGAGCAGGTTTTCCGCCGGTACTTTGACGTCGTCGAAAAACAGCTCCGAGGTGTCCTGGGCTTTCATGCCGATTTTTTCCAGATTGGTGCCCTTTTTGAATCCCGGGCTGTCCGCTTCCACCAGCAGCAGGCTGGTGCCCGCGGCACCCGCTTCGGGATTGGTCTTGGCCACCACGATTACCAGGTCGGCGTGCTGGCCGTTGGTGATAAAGGTCTTGGAACCGTTGAGGAGGTAGTGGTCGTCCTTTTTGATCGCGGTGGTGCGCAGGCCCTGGAGATCGGAGCCGGCGCCGGGCTCGGTCATGGCGATAGCGGTGACGATTTCCCCGCTGATGCACTTGGGCAGGTATTTCTGTTTCTGCTCTTCGCTGCCGTAGTTGGCGATATAGGGCACGGCGATATCCGAGTGCAGCGCCCAGCCGATGCCGGTGAGGCCGGCGCGGGCGATTTCCTCGTCGACGATGGCGTTGTAGCCGAAATCCACTTCCAGGCCGCCGTAGGCCTCCGGCGCCTGCGGGCAGAGAAAACCCATTTCCCCGGCCTTGGTCCAGAGCGCGCGATCCACCTGGCCGTCCTTTTCCCACTGGCTGTGGAAGGGCGCGGCTTCTTTTTCCAGGAATTTGCGCACGGTGTCGCGGAACTGTTCGTGTTCCTCGCTGAAGACGGTTCTCGGGATCATGGTTTTTCTCCTGTGTTATTTTTCACTGTAGGAGCGGCGGGGCGGCCATCCGTCATGCCCGCGATCACGGGTTCGGCAAACATCGATCGCGGGCATGGCCCGCTCCTACAGGTTGTTATTGATCGGTCAGGGCCTGGTTGTCGAACAGTATTTCCGGCGGTTCGAAACGCTCGCCGTAGCGCTCCGCCAGTTCCCGGGCGCGGCGGGCGAATTCCGCCGGGCCGTACTGGTTGATAGTTTGCAGGGCGCCGCCGGTCCAGGGCGGGAAGCCGATGCCGAAGATGGAGCCGATATTGGCTTCGCGCACGCTGCGCAGGACTTTCTCGTTATAACAGCGCAGGGTCTCCAGGGCCATGATAAACAGCAGCCGCTCCTCGATATCCACTAGCGGCGGCTGTTCGGCTTCGGGAAATTCCTCCTCCAGTCCGCGCCAAAGGTGTTTTTTCCCGCTTTCCGGGTAGCTGTAAAAGCCGCCGCCGGCGGCTTTGCCGGCGCGGCCCAGTTCCAGCATGTGGTCCACCACCGAATCCGCGGGATGGGCGGGCGGGGTTTTTCCCTCCGCCTCCAGATCGGCGACGGTTTGCTGACGGATCTTGCCCATCAGTGTGAGCGACACTTCGTCGCTGACCGCCAGCGGCCCCACCGGGAAACCCGCCAGCGCGGCGGCGTTTTCGATGCTCGCCGGGCAGACGCCCTCCCCCAGCATGGCGATGCCCTCGTTGGTGTAGCAGCCGAACACCCGCGAGGTGAAAAAACCGCGGCTGTCGTTGACCACGATCGGTGTCTTACCGATCTGCCGCACAAAGGCGAAGGCCCGGGCCAGGGTGTCGCCGGAGGTCTGCTCGCCGCGAATAATTTCCACCAGCGGCATCCTGTCCGCGGGGGAGAAGAAATGCAGGCCGATAAAATTCATTGGCCGCGTACTGGCGCGGGCCAGGCCGGTAATGGGCAGGGTGGAGGTGTTGGAGGCGAAGACTGCGTTCTCGGCCAGTTGCGCCTCCGCCTCGACGGTGACTTCGGCCTTGAGTTTGCGGTCCTCGAAAACCGCCTCGATCACCAGTTCGCAGCCCTGCAGGTCCTGCGGGTCTGCGGTGGGATGGATGCGGTCGAGGATTTCCCGCACAGTCGCTTCGTCGGTCTTTCCCTGTTGCAGGCGTTTTTGCAGCGCCTTGTCGGCGTAGCCCTTGCCCTTTTGCGCGGTCTCCGGGGAAATATCCTTCAGCACCACCTGCACGCCCCTGCCGGCACAGGCGTAGGCGATGGCCGCGCCCATCATTCCGGCGCCGAGAATGCCGATTTTGCGCAGTGGTTGGATTTTATTCGCGCGCATCTCTTCGCGCACCGCCTCCGGCAGGCAGTCGCCGGCCTCGACGGCGTTTTTGCCGAACCAGAAGGTGCCGATCATATTTTTTGCCACCGGGCCGCAGGCGAGTTCGACAAAATGGCGGGATTCGATGCGGCTGGCGGTGTCGAAATCCACCTGGGCGCCTTCGACCACAGTGGCGAGGATCGCCTCCGGTGCCGGCAGGCAGCCTTTGGTTTTCTGCCGGAGCATTGCCGGGGCGATGATCCGCAGCTGGGTGTTTTTGCGGTTGTTGGCATCGCCGCCGGGCATGCGGTAATCGGGGCTGTCCCAGGGCTGCTGACTCTGTGGGTTGGCGAGAATAAATGCGCGCGCCAGTTCCAGCAGTTGCTCCGGGGTTTGCGCCAGCTGGTGTATCAGGCCGGCTTCCCGCGCGCGCTGCGCGTTCAACTGCTTGCCTTCCAACAGGTAGGGAAGGCAATTTTGCAGGCCGAGCAGGCGCGGCATGCGAGTGCAGCCGCCGCCACCGGGCAGCAGCCCCAGGGTGACTTCCGGCAGGCCGATTTTTACCGCGCCGCTGTCCAGCGCGATGCGGTGGTGGCAGGCCAGGCAGATTTCCCAGCCTCCTCCCAAAGCGGCGCCGTTGATCGCGGCCACCACCGGTTTGCCCTGGGTTTCCAGTTGGCGCAGGTCGGCCTTGAGGGCCTCGCAGCTGTCGAAGAGCTCCCCCGCGTCTTCGCGTTTGGCCGCATAGAGCGCCTTGAGGTCGCCGCCGGCAAAGAAGGTTTTCTTGGCGGAGCGGATGACGATGCCGGTGAAATCGCTGTTTTGCAGCTGCTGGACGGCTTCGCGCAGGGACTCGGTAAAATCCCGGTCCATCACGTTGGCGGAGGCATTGGGATTGTCCAGGATCAGGTGAACGATATTGTCGCTGTCTCTTTCCAGGCGAATGGATTTCATTTATTTTCTCCTCACACTCGCTCGACAATGGTCGCCACACCCATGCCGCCGCCCACGCAGAGGGTGACCAGGCCGTAGCGCTGTTGCCGCGCCTCCAGTTCATCCAGCAGGGTGCCGATCAGCATGGCGCCTGTGGCGCCCAGGGGGTGGCCCATGGCGATGGCGCCGCCGTTGACATTGATCTTTTCGGGGTCGATATCCAGTTCGCGCTGGAAGCGCAGCACCACCGCGGCGAAGGCTTCGTTCACTTCGAACAGGTTGATGTCTCCGGCTTGCAAACCGGCGACCGCCAGTGCCTTGCGCGCAGCCGGCGCCGGGCCGGTGAGCATGATGGTGGGGTCTGTGCCCACCACCGCGGCGGAGACGATGCGTGCGCGGGGAGTGAGGTTCAGGTCGCGCCCGGCGGCTTCGCTGCCGATCAGCAGCGCCGCGGCGCCGTCGACGATACCGGAGGAGTTGCCGGCGGTGTGTAGGTGCCGGATGTGTTCCACCTGCGGGTAGCGGGCGCGGGGGACGCTGTCGAAGCCCAGGTCCCCCAGCGCGGCGAAGGAGGGTTTCAGCTGCGCCAGTCCCTCCATGGAGGTGTCCGGGCGCACCAGTTGGTCCCGGTCCAGTATCAACAGGCCGTTGCGGTCGCGCACCGGCACGATGGAATTGCCGAAGGCGTTTCTCTCCCAGGCGGCGGTGGCCTTTTGCTGCGACTGCAGCGCGAAGCGGTCCACCTCCTCGCGGCTGAATCCGCCCAGGGTGGCGATCAGGTCGGCGCCGATGCCCTGGGGCGCGAAGCCGATATCCATCGAGGTCTGCGGGTCCTCCGCCCAGGCGCCGCCGTCGCTGCCCATGGGCACGCGGGACATGGATTCCACACCGCCGGCCACTACCAAGCTTTCCCACCCGGAGCGCACCTTGGCCGCCGCCAGGTTCACCGCTTCGGCGCCGGAGGCGCAGAAGCGGTTCAGGGTGACGCCGCCGATATTCTCGTCCCAGCCGGCCACGAGCGCGGCGACCTTGGCGATGTCCGCGCCCTGGTCGCCGACCGGGGTGACGCAGCCCATTACGATATCGTCCACCCGCGCGGTGTCCAGGCCAGTGCGGCGCTGCAGTTCCCGCAGCAGGTCGGCGAGCAGGGTGACGGGTTTGACTTCGTAGAGGGCGCCGCCGGGCTTGCCTTTGCCCCGGGGCGTGCGGATGGCGTCGTAGATATAGGCTTCGCTGGGCATGGGGTGCCTCGCTGGTTATTGTTTGAATCCTTAACCTGAAGTCACAGATTCAGGTATAAGTTAGTCGCGACCCGGGATGGTGCAAATGATAAAAGGCGTCAGCGGTAGTGACGTCCGCCGGCTGGATGACTATAAATTCATCGGGGTCGCACCGCCAACTATTCGAAATCGGATTAACCCGGGAGACGTTTTGTTGTTTTAAACGACGAAGGTTCGCTATGGCGGAGAATTTACTGGAGCGCCCTGGGCATTCCGGAGGGGAAGGGGGAATCCGGGGATGGCCGCTACCGTAGTGGGTATGTTGCACAGGGGCACTGATCGCAGTGGCTGGGCAGCCTGCTCAATATGGTCACCGGCCACGGCGAGCTGGATTTATCGTAGACGAAAGTCCGGACAATCACTCAATCGGTGGATGTCCGAACTTTTTCTGGAACACATCCCTGTGTTCAATATATTCCAGTAATCAAACCGTTACAGCTCACACCCTCGCAATGAAAGGCTGCCGATGGAAATTACCACTATACCATCCCGGTTGTCGTTGTCGTCCTCCATATACAAGCGATACTTATAATAGGCCCCCGGCGACTGGACAGTGTAGTGTCTTGTTTCCGAACCGTTCCAATCCGTTTGATTGGAGCGCTCATCGACAGTTATCCAATCCAGCCCGTTCCAGCCCTGCAGGGCCCAGTCTTTCGGGGCCCGTGTGGTGATACGGCCGTTGGAATAACGGATCGAGTATTGATCGACAAGGCGAAGGTCGCCCCAATCGTAGCTGATCCAGGCGGGGGTTTCCCAGATTTCGGATATCCACATTGAACCCAAACTGTCGTCAAACGCCTGCCAGGCTGGATAATTCGAGCTGTAAATTCCCGATGTGCTTACGGCGGCGCTGTCACCGGTCAATACGGGAACCTGTTCGCTGCCGTAATGACAGGAGCAGCTTTCCAATGTCAGTTCACCAATTGAAATGACTACTACACCGTCCCTGTTATCATTGTCATCCGTCACATACAAACGGTACTGCCGGTAAGCGCCGGGGTTGGCAACCTCATAGGTGCGCTTTTCCGAACCCGCCCAACCGGTTTCATCCAGGCGGGAATCGAGTGTTGTCCAGCCGCCTCCGTTCGACCCCTGGAGTTCAAAATCCTTTGGGGCGCGGGTTGTAATCGAACCATTGGCATAGTCAATAGTGTATTGATTTATTGTTGTCGGCGAGTTGAACTCATAGGCAATCCAGGCCGGCGTTGCAAAAACTTCCGATATCCACATGCTTCCGTGTGCACCATCGAACGCTTGCCAGCCCAGTGTGCTGGAAGAGTAGTCTCCCGAAGTGGTAACAGCAGGTGTATCCTCCGTTAAAACCGGGACCTGGTCTTCGCAGGTCGCGGCGTTTACTCCATTGCCAATAGTCAGAAACATGGCTGCAATACTTCCGAGAAGTGATTTTTTATTTCCGTATAACATTGAAATAACCTTTATTATGGCTTTATAAATTAAAATCAAGAATTACAATTGACCGCCAGGTACTTTAACTGAAACCGCTGGCCAATTGAAAGTCATTGTGCGGGAATGTATGTAGAAATAGATGACAGAGGTGACAGAGATGACAAAAGGGTTTGCTGCTTCCGGGGAGCGTGGGGCTGTAGGATCTAAATAAATTGTTGGAATTTCGTCAAAGTAGTGGTTTTTATAATTTTATTCATCAATATCTGCTGTTACTACTTCGGAAAACTATTCTTGTACGGTTGGGGTTGTAAAAGGCTGTTCTGTCCCAGGAAAGTCCGGTACGCACTTGTTAATTAGGGAGCCTCTGATCAAGTCCCGAGATGCCTCTGGCTTACAGAGTGACTTGATCAGAGGTTCCTTAAGTAATCGGTGGATGTCCTGGACTTTATCCTGGACTTTATGGCGCCGAGGATTTCGCTATCGGCAGGCGGCCAAAACTCCAAAGCTTGGGTCTACAAGTTAGTCGGTGCCCCGGGGGGGCAAATGATAAAACGCGTCAGCGGCAGAGACGCGTTGCTGGTCCGGATACCCCGCCTGCCGGATGACCATAAATTCACTCGGGGGTCCGGACCGCCAACTATTCGGAATTTGACTAACCCGAAGATAACGCTGCCATACACTCAGGGGAGATGTTGTGTTGTTTTAAACGACGAGGATTTGCTATGGCGGAGAATTTACTGGAGATGGCGGAGCAGCAGCTGGGCCCAACCGGCATCAGTGCTCTCGACAGCGCCCTGGGCATTCCGGCGGGGAAGGGGGAGTCCGCTCTGAAGGCGGGGATGGCCACCACCATAGCGGGTATGTTGCACAGAGGCACTGATCGCAGCGGCCTGGGCAGTATGCTCAATATGGTCACCGGCCACAGCGAGCTGGATTTATCCTCGCTTAGCGACCTTTCCCGGGATTCGAAGCGGATGAGCGACCTGGAGGAAAGCGGCGACGACATGCTCGATACCATTTTCGGTAACAAACAGGACAACATCATCCAGGCCTTCTCCTCGTCGCTGGGTGTGAATGTCGATACCGGCGGCAATCTGCTGAGGGTGATTGCCCCGATAACCGCGTCGGTCCTGGGCCAGAAGGCAAGAAGCCAGAACCTGGATATGGGTGGGCTGGCCACGCTGCTGCTGGAGCAGAAACCTTATATCGAGGATAAGTTGCCGGGCGATATGCTGCAGGAGTTGGGGGTCACCAGCTTTGAGAGCCTGGGTGAAGGGGCCAGGGCTTTTTCTCGCGGGCACGCGGAACCCCAGGCGGCGCGGACCCCGGAGGAGCGCAGGCGCGGCGGCAGTTTTGGCAAGTGGTTCTGGCCGCTGTTGATCGCCCTGGCGGCACTCTACGCGCTGAATATGTGTGCCAGGAAAGATCGCGTGGAGGACAGGCCCAGCGGGGTGATCCTGGAGGATGAAACAATGATTACCGGAGAGCCGGCGACTCCTTCTGCGCCGGCCGTGCCGGAAACAACTTCCCGGGACACCACTATGGAGGCGGGGACCGGCGGCAATTTTTCCAGCAGTTTTCGGGAGTACCTGAACAACGCCGCCCGGGACCCGAACCGCGAATTCCCACTGGGCATTCAGTTCGCCCCGGACAGTGCCACGGTCACCAGCCCGTCGGTGCCGGATGTGGAGGCATTGGTAAAAATTCTGCGGGAGAAACCCGGGGTCACCATTGCCATAGAGGGCCACACTTCCGGCGAGGGCGACGAGGCGAAGAACCAGCAGCTCTCAGAGGAGCGCGCCGAGGCAGTGCGCCAGATGCTGGTGGACCAGGGTATTGATGGCAACCGGATAACCGCGATGGGTATGGGCTCGGCCAAACCGATCGCCGACGACAGTACCGAGGAAGGCAAGGAGAAAAACCGCCGCATCAGTGTGCGGGTGGTGACCTTTGGGTAGGAGGTTCGGCGGGGTGAACACACGCTTTGGTCGTTCCGGCGCAGGCCGGAACCCAGGAGCCACCAGACTGGATATCTACGGACCGCGGAATTTCTCCCGGTAGGCCCCCGGCGCCAGCCCGGTCCACTTCTTGAACGCGCGGTTGAAGGCGCTGGGCTCGGAAAACCCCAGGCGCTCGGCGATCTCCGCCACCGCTGTCTCCTGTTTTTTCAGCTGGTACACAGCCATGTCCCGGCGCACCGAGTCCTTGATGTCCTGCCAGCTGTTGCCCTCATCCTTCAGGCGCCGGCGCAGAGTCTGCGGCGAGGTATAGAGGCGCGCGGCCACGTCGTCCAGGGAGAGGTTTTCGATCCCACCCTGGTTTTGCAGCATGCGGCGGACGCGTCCGGTGTAGCTGTTGTCGGATTTGTGCTGGGCCAGCAGGCATTCGGGAGCGCGGCCGAGAAATTCGGCGAGCTGCTGTTCGTCGCGTACCAACGGCATCTGCAGGTAGCGGGTGCTGAACACCAGGCAGGTCTCCCGCTGGTGGAAGTAGTGCCGGCAGGGAAACATATCGCTGTAGTCTTCATTGTAGTCCGGCGGCGGGAAGGCCAGGTGCACCCGTTCCAGCAGAATGGTGCGGTCGATCAGCCAGCTGAAAAAGCGCAGCCAGATCACCGCCAGGGATTCCACGAAAATCTGGTTGGGCAGGCGCCGGTCATTGCCGTGGTGGATCAGCAGGCGCGCCTCCTCGCCGTCCTCCACGAGCTTGATCTGCAGGTCGTCGCTGACCATGGATATAAAGCGCCCGGAGCGCAGCAGCGCGCGGCGCAGGTTGGGGCAGCTGATGCAGGCGTGGCCCATCATCGCGAAGGTGCCGGGGAGCCAGGGGCGGGCCAGGAAGCCGCCGGACTCGTCCGCCAGCAGGTCCCACTCCCGGCGCAGCAGGAGTGCCACACGCTCGCGGGGAATGCGGTTGTCGGGTTCCTCCAGCAGGGTTGGATCTATCTCCGCATCCAGCAGCAGCTGCCGGCAGTCCAGCCCCGCCGCCCGCGCCCCGGCCAGCTGCGCCTGCACCGCGGCGGCGAGGATACCCGGATGCGTCTCGCGCTCGATTTGCGTTTCTGTCTCCACTGTCCTGTCCCCAGTCGATGTGGATCGGACCTTGGATTATGCGCAATGCGGCGGGGAAAGTCAGGCTTGGGTGAATGGCGATCAGTGACTGGCCGGGCACGGGGCTGAGTGTCACGTCGTTACTGTATTCAGGTTTGGGGCTGGGGGGAGGCTGTGCTACAAACAGTCGATGCAGAACAGGACAGCACTATGAATCCGGAACAGGAAAAGCAGCTCAACCCCACCATCTGCCGGCGCATGCTGATCGTCCACCTGATCGAGGCCCTGCCCAGACCCAACAATCCGGCACTGGAGGAGGCCACAGGCTGGCCGCGCCGCACAGTACAGGACATTATCGCCAAGGGGCTGCCGGGGCACGGCACCCGGGTGGAATTTGTCCAGCAGGGCGTGCGCAACAACGACGGCTACTATGTGCTGAAAGACTGGGGGTCCTTCGATCGGCAGTGGGTGCGGGAACAGCTGCCGGCTATCTGCAGGGTGCTCGGTGTGTCTTCGCCGGTTCCCGAATGATTTGACGCACCCTACGTCCAAAAGCAGGTTCGCGATTTTTAGAAGTGCTCCAATGATCACTTACCAGCGAGCTGGTAATTGATCATTGGAGACTGTTTATTGACTATTGCTGTTTTTGCAGCAATTTGTTGATTTTCTTGACCAGCGTCTGGTCACTTTTCAACTGATTGGCGATTTCCTGGTATTCCTCTTTGCTCAGCCCAGCCGCTTTGACCGCCGAGAGCATCTTGGACTGTGCCTCCCGGTTCAGCGCTTCCGTCTCCTCGATATTTTTCGATGCCTTGATCTTCGGCGCATATTCGCGGCTCAGGTCGACAATAGAACGATAGGCGTTGGCAAATTTCTCCAGTTTCGCATCGCTGAAGGTGACTTTCTGGACCTGCTGAACAGCGACCTCTCCGCCGCCAGCCTGGGCGATAACCATGGGGGCGACAAACAAAAGCGCGAGTGCGATAGCTGGTACTTTCATTGGATACCTCGACAACAGGTGGCGGACGCTTTTACACATGGAATGTGGCCCAGCGTCTCGGTAAGGCGACAAGCGCCCCGCCGCGGGGGCGCGGAAAAGGCGTTGTTCTGCTCAGCTTAGACGCTCCCCGCGAGGTTATCGCGCCATTTGCCGCCTAAAACTCATCGGGGAGAATTGCGCCCCACCCGATCTGAGAACTGGTTGGTCAGACTCAAAAAATCCCGAGGAACTTCTTGCGCCGCTTCAATGAACTCTCGCAGCTGGCGAGCTGCCTCTGGTAGGTCTGCGCCTGGGCGGACACCTTGTGGGACACCTTTTTCAGCCAGGACTTGCTGCGGAAAGTGCGCCGGTTAAAGCCGCCGTGGCCCTCGTGGTAGGCCAGATAGAGGTGGTAGGTGTCGTCCGGCCGGATGCGGCACTGGCGCTGGCTGGTGTTGTTGTACCAGCCGACGAAATCGATGGCGTCGCCAAAATCATCGCGATCGGCGCCGTAACGGGATGCCGCCCGCTGGTAGCTGCGCCAGGTGCTGTCCAGCGCCTGGGGATAGCCGTAGGCATCCGAGGGGCGCGGGCCGGGAATAAAACCGAGGATCTTGGTGCGCGGCGGCCGCGCATCGTGCACGAAACGGGATTCCTGGTGCAGCACCGCCATCATGGTGGGAATGGGGGAGCCCCATTTCTCCTCGGCGTCCTTGGCCTTGCCATACCAGCCCTTTTTCTCGCGGAAAATCGAGCAGATATCACCGGGATTGCTGGGCGGGTTGGTGGCGCAACCGGCGGCCAGGCCGGTGCACAGCAGCAGGAACAGGGTGGAGAGCTTATTCTTGTTGTTCAGCATGATTTCATTCGACGGTAGAGGCTTTCTATCTATTGGGCGCTAAGAGCCTGTTTGAAGTCTTCAAAGATTCGCTCTCAGTGCGGCCCCCCACCCGGCCCTGGAGAGTTCCGTGCAAGAGTCCAAACAGGCTCTAAAGGCTTTCTATTGAGCGCTAAAGGCTTTCACCCCGGCGGCGGTGCCCAGCAGCAGCAGGTCCGCCGGACGAAGGGCGAAGATGCCGTTGGTCACCACGCCGGTGATATTGTTGATCGCCTTTTCCAGGGCGACCGGTTCCCGGATCTCCAGGTTGTGCACGTCCAGTATGACATTGCCGTTGTCGGTGATCACCCCCTGGCGATACACCGGGTCGCCCCCCAGCTTGACCAGCTCCCGCGCCACCAGCGAGCGGGCCATGGGGATCACCTCCACCGGCAGCGGAAAGCTGCCCAGCACCGGCACCCACTTGCTCTCGTCGGCGATGCACACGAACTCCTCCGCGCAGGCGGCGACGATCTTCTCCCGGGTGAGCGCGGCGCCGCCGCCCTTGATCAGCTGCAGCGCCGGGTTGGTCTCATCGGCGCCGTCCACATAGACCCGGATGCCGTCCACACTGTTCAGGTCGTACACCGGAATGCCGTGGGATTTGAGGCGCTCGGCGGATGCCTCGGAGCTGGCCACGGTGCCGTCGAACCGGCCCTTGATCTCCGCCAGGTAGTCGATAAAGAAATTGGCGGTGGAGCCGGTGCCCACGCCGACAATGGAATCCGCCTCCAGTTTGGGGGCGATGGTCTCCACGGCGGCGCGGGCGGTGGCGCGCTTGAGCTGATCCTGGGTTGTGCTGGTCAAAAGGCTTCCCCTGTGCAATTTTTATTGGATAAAGGCCTGCGCAGAGAAAAAATCTCGCGTTCAAGCCGTGTCTGGGTGGCAATGATGCTGCCGGGAGATTAGACTGGCGGGCTGAATTCACCGCAATGGCTGTTGTTGTCCCACCATGCCCAAGTCCTATATCAAGCGCATTTTAGACGCGCGCATCTACGATGTCGCCTCGGAGACCCCGCTGGAGCCCATGCGCCAGTTGTCGCACCGCTTCAACAACCGCATCCTGCTCAAGCGGGAGGATCTGCAGCCGGTGTTCTCCTTCAAGGTGCGCGGGGCCTACAACAAGCTGTTGCAACTGCCCGCGGAGCAGCGCGCCCGCGGTGTCATCGCCGCCTCCGCCGGCAACCACGCCCAGGGTTTGGCGCTGGGTGCGGCGCAGCTGGGGGTGCGCGCCACCATCGTGATGCCCACCACCACCCCGCAGATCAAGGTGAACGCGGTGCGTATGCGCGGCGCCGA
Source organism: Microbulbifer sp. (assembly GCF_051659245.1). Lineage (NCBI taxonomy): Bacteria > Pseudomonadati > Pseudomonadota > Gammaproteobacteria > Cellvibrionales > Microbulbiferaceae > Microbulbifer > Microbulbifer sp. Next base: position 1,304 of record NZ_JBOFOC010000153.1, on the reverse strand, counting down.
GGTGGTGCTGCGCGGGGACACCTTCGACGAAGCGGCGGCGCACGCGCAGGAACTGGTGGAGGAGCGCGGCCTGGTGTTCGTACACCCCTACGACGACCCGGATGTCATCGCCGGCCAGGGTACCGTGGCCATGGAGCTGCTGCGCCAGCATCCCGGCAACCTGGATGCGGTGTTTATTCCCGTGGGCGGCGGTGGCCTGGCCGCGGGCATGGCCAGCTATATCAAATATGTGCGCCCGGAAGTGAAAGTTTTCGCGGTGGAGCCGGAAGACGCCGCCTGCCTCAAGGCGGCGCTGGAGGCGGACCGGCGGGTGCGCCTGCCCCAGGTGGGGTTGTTCGCCGATGGCGTGGCGGTGGCTCAGATCGGCGCTGAGACTTTCCGCGTGCTGCGGGAGACGGTGGACGGCGTCATCACCGTGACCACCGACGAGATCTGCGCGGCGATCAAGGATATCTTCGAGGACACCCGCTCCATCGCCGAGCCCGCCGGCGCCGTGGGTCTTGCCGGCATGAAGAAATACATGGAGCAGAGCGACAGCCGCAATGCCACTCTGGCCACTGTGTGCAGCGGAGCCAACATCAACTTCGACCGCCTGCGCTATATCAGCGAGCGCACCGAGATCGGCGAGAAGCGCGAGGCGGTGCTGGCGGTGACCATCCCCGAGCGCCCCGGCAGCTACCTGGACTTCTGCCGCAGCCTCGGCGACCGGGCCATCACCGAGTTCAACTACCGCTATGCCAACAGCGGCGAGGCGCACATCTTTGTCGGCCTGCAGGTGGCCGCGGATGCGGACCGGGCGCAGTTGGTGCAGCAACTGGCGGATGGCGGCTACAAAGTCACCGACCTCACCGACAACGAGATGGCCAAGCTGCATATCCGCCACCTGGTGGGCGGGCGCGCGCCGGGGCTGGAAGACGAGGTGGTCTACCGTTTCGAATTTCCCGAGCGCCCGGGGGCGCTGCGCAAGTTCCTGGAACAGCTGGCGGGGCGCTGGAATATCACCCTGTTCCACTACCGCAACCACGGTGCCGCCTACGGCCGGGTGCTGGTGGGGATGCAGGTGACTGAGGGCGAGCGGGGGGAACTGCGCACCCTGCTGGAGCAGCTGCACTACCCCTTCTGGGACGAAAGCGACAATCCCGCCTACCGGTTTTTCCTGGCCAGTTAGTGTGGTGTAAGGTACTAAATGCGGTTATCAGAGCCCCCCAAAATGTTCACAGGAAGGCGCCGCTCGCAGGGAATGGCTCGCCCTTTTCAAGAGCGGCAACGCAGCTGTGGGCCCTCTCTACCAGGTGAAGAGGGGG
>NZ_JBOFOC010000152.1:0-22772 GCF_051659245.1 Microbulbifer sp. | reverse complement strand
CACCGAAAGCCCGGAAACTCGCAGCCGGGCCTGGGACGGTGCGCACGGCGCACCCTGCGGCAAGAAGCGGATTCATCATCTCAGAGAACCCCTAATGTGGCTCGGGGAAGCGATAACCGTAGGATTCGATAATCGCCCTGGCCTTGTCCCCGCGCAGGAAGTGCAGAAACTCTACGGCCCCTTTACTATCGGCGCCCCTTTGCAAAAGCACCGCATCCTGGCGGATGGGGCTGTATAGATCGCCCGGCACTGTCCAGGCAGAACCCTCTTTAAGCTGTCCGCCCCGCACGATTTGCGACAGAGCCACGAAACCCAGGTCCGCATTACCGGTGGCGACGAACTGGTAGGTCTGCGCGATATTTTCGCCCTGCACCCACCTGGAGCGGGTTGCCTCCTCCAGGTCGAGGTTCCGCAGTACTTCCACAGCAGCTTTACCATAGGGAGCCAGCTTTGGGTTGGCGAGCGCCAGTTTGCGGAAATGCCCTTCTCTCAAGACCGAGGCCCGATCGTCCACCAGCGACGGATCGGCTGACCAGAGGGCCAGGCTGCCGACCGCATAGGTGAAGCGGCTGCCCGGCACCGCCAACCCGGCTGTCTCCAGTGCAGCCGGCTTGGCGGTATCGGCGGAGAAAAATGCCTGGAAGGGCGCACCGTTTTTAATCTGGGCGTAGAACTTGCCGGAGGAGCCGGAAGCCAGCTTCACCCTGTGCCCAGACGTCTTTTCAAATTCCGCCGCTATCTCTTTCATCGCGGCGGTGAAATTGGAAGCGACCGCAACCATCAACTCCTCGGCCGATGTCTGTAGACTGACAGCGGCAAAAAACAATGAGACCACTAGCTGGCGAATCTTCACAGGGCATTCCTCGCTGGCTGGCAGGCCTGGACCTGCCCCTCGTCCGTTATATACTGGCGTATATAGCGGTAAGCGGCAAGCCCGAACACCCCGAAAGGCCAACCTTCCCCCCTTCGACATACCTTGCTCTTTTCATATCTGATTTTCCATATATAATTACATCCATATATGTAAGCCCAACGGTCACCGAAACGCCCTATGAACCCCCTGCAATTCTACAAATGCCTCGCCGATGAGACCCGCCTGCGCAGCCTGCTGCTAATCGCCCAAGAAGGCGAACTCTGCGTCTGCGAGCTGACCGAAGCGCTGGATGTGAGCCAGCCGAAGATATCCCGGCACCTCGCGCAACTCAGAAGCTGCGGCCTGCTACAGGACAGGCGCCAGGGGCAGTGGGTCTTCTACCGCATCAATCCCGCCCTGCCCGCCTGGGCCAAGTCCGTCCTGAACGAGACCCTGGAGGCCAACCGGGCATTTATCGATGACAACCTGCGGGGTCTATGCCGCATGGGCGACAGGCCGGAGCGGGCGAGTCTCTGCTGCTAAAAATTTACCCCTGACACATAGGTTTTTCATATGTCTCGACACCCGAAAATTTCTGGAGATACACTGTGACGATCAAAGTGGGCATCAACGGCTTCGGTCGCATCGGCCGCCTCTGCCTGCGCGCAGGCTGGGACTGGCCAGAGATGGAATTCGTGCAGGTCAACGACCCCGCCGGTGATGCGGCAACCCTGGCGCACCTGCTGAATTTCGATTCGGTGCACGGCCGCTGGCGGCACACCGCCGAGGCCGACGGCGATACCATTGACATCGGTGGCCGCCGCCTTGCCTGCTCAGGAAATACCGCTATCGCCGATACCGACTGGTCCGGGTGCGACCTGGTAATCGAGGCCTCCGGCAAAATGAAGTCCACCGCCCTGCTACAGGCCTATCTCGACCAGGGTGTCAAACGGGTGGTGGTCTCCGCGCCGGTCAAGGAGCCGGAAGTGCTCAATATTGTCATGGGCGTCAATCACCAGCTTTACGACAGGGATCAGCACCGTATCGTGACCGCCGCCTCCTGCACCACCAATTGCCTGGCGCCGGTTGTCAAAGTGGTCCACGAAAAACTGGGGATCAAACACGGCTCCATCACCACCATTCACGATCTCACCAACACCCAGACCATCCTCGACGCGCCGCACAGGGATCTGCGCCGGGCCCGCGCCTGCGGTATGAGCCTGATCCCCACCACCACCGGTTCCGCCACCGCGATTACGGCAATTTTTCCCGAACTGCAGGGCAAGCTGAATGGACACGCGGTGCGCGTGCCCCTGGCCAATGCCTCGCTCACCGACTGCGTATTCGAAGTGGAACGAGCCACCAGCGTCGACGAGGTCAACAGCTTTCTGAAAGCCGCAGCGGAAACTGAGCTGAAGGATATTCTCGGCTACGAGGAGCGCCCGCTGGTTTCCATCGATTACAAAACGGACCCCCGCTCCAGTATCATCGATGCCCTGTCCACCATGGTGGTGAACGATACCCAGGTAAAAATTTATGCCTGGTACGACAACGAGTGGGGCTATGCCAACCGCACTGCGGAGCTGGCGCGAATGGTTGGCTCCATGGACCGGAATTTGTAAAAGCCTTTGATCAATCTCCCTGTAGGAGCGGGCCACGCCCGCGATCAGCCGGTGGGCTTAACCTCTGCTGATCGCGGGCATGGCCCGCTCCTACATCGGTCATCGAGATCCTGATGCTTTCTCTCTCCTCCCTGCCATCCCAAGTCCGCCAGTACCTGCTGGTCACCGGCAACTACTGGGCCTTCACCCTCACCGACGGCGCCCTGCGCATGTTGGTGGTGCTCTATTTCCACGACCTGGGCTACAGCCCGCTGCAGATCGCCCTGCTGTTTCTCTTTTACGAGTTCTTCGGCGTGGTGACCAATCTGGTGGGCGGCTGGCTGGGCGCACGGCTGGGGTTGAACCGCACCATGAATATCGGCCTGGCGCTGCAGGTAATCGCCCTCGCCATGCTGCTGATTCCCGCCGCGCTGTTGACGGTGCCCTGGGTGATGGCCGCCCAGGCGCTCTCCGGCATCGCCAAGGACCTCAACAAGATGAGCGCCAAGAGTGCCATCAAGCTGCTGGTACCCGCCGAAGCCCAGGGCACCCTGTACAAATGGGTGGCAATACTCACCGGATCGAAAAACGCTCTGAAGGGCGTGGGCTTTTTTCTCGGCGGCGCTCTGCTGGCCCTGCTCGGGTTCAGGGGTGCCGTGGGAATAATGGCAGCCGCCCTGGCGCTGGTGTGGCTGGCGAGCGTCCTGCTGCTGAAAAGGGATCTGGGCAAGGCCAAAGCGAAAAGCAAATTCCGCGATATTTTCTCCAAGAGCCGCGCGGTCAACCTGCTGTCCGCGGCGCGGCTGTTCCTGTTCGCCGCGCGGGATGTATGGTTTGTGGTGGCGCTGCCGGTATTTCTCGCCAGCCGCTTCGGCTGGGATTACTGGCAAGTGGGCGGCTTCCTGGCGCTTTGGATTATCGGCTACGGCATTGTCCAGTCCCTGGCTCCGCACTTTACCGGCAGGGGAAAACTGCCGGACGGCAGAACCGCTTTTGCCTGGGCCGGAGTACTGGCGCTGGTCCCCGCGCTGATCGCAATGGCCCTGCTCGGAGGCATTCACCCCGCGGCCAGTTTGCTCGGGGGGCTGATGCTGTTCGGCGCACTCTTCGCAGTCAATTCCTCCCTGCACAGCTACCTGATCGTCAGCTATGCGCGGGAGGATGGCGTGTCCATGGATGTGGGTTTCTACTATATGGCCAATGCCATGGGAAGGCTGGCGGGGACAGTGCTGTCCGGCTGGGTCTACCAGACGGCCGGACTGGCAGCCTGCCTGTGGATATCGGCGGCATTTCTGCTGCTGGCGGCGGTACTGTCACTGAGACTGCCTCGGCACCACCACCCATCGTAGGGTGCGCCGCGCGCACCATTGTTACGGCCGGCAATGATTACTGCTGCCCCAGCGCCCGGTTGACCAGACCCGCCAGGCGCACACCGCCCTGGCGCAGGCGCTGCGCGACAATTTCCCGGTTGCGACGGTAGTAATCCTCCCCCAATTTAACCTGGCTGGTATAGGCATAGCTGTGCACCAGGCGCTGGGACTCAGCGGCCCAGTCCTCCGGCGTGCTGTCCAGCCACTGTTTACGCTCCCGCTCGCCGATTGACCGCCGCTGTTCTTCGGCGTATTGCTTCCAGTCGCGCACAAAGCCCGCGGGCAGGTAGACATCCCAGAGCGCGTGCAGATTGGTGGGAAAACCGAAGAACTCGACTTTTATATCATTGCCGCCGCGATCCTCGGACAGGCCGGTGTGCAGCGGCTGGTGCAGATCGCCGACAAAGTGGGCGACGAACAGCAATGCCTCGGCGCGATCGTTTTCCGTTGCACTGGGGTCACCGAGTATTTTCCCGAAGTGGTCAATGGCCTTGAGGATGCACCCGGCCGGCGGGCAGTCGCGCTCTTCCTTATATCCATCCCACTGGCGCGGCAGGCTGATGTAGTGCATGGGCGCCGCCCAGTCATAGCGGCTGTCGCTGCGAATGCGGTCCGCCCAGGTAGTAGCCTCCGCCAGGTTCGGCTCCCCGGCACTCTCCAGCAGCTCTTCCACCCGGGTTCTGACCTCCGGACGCAAATAACCCCAGGCGACCTCTCCCACCACCCGGTGGCCGTCCTCTCCCCAGGCCATTGTATTGACCGAAGTCAGTAACATGGAAAAACAGAAGATTACTTTTACAAAAATATTTCTATCTGGTTTCACTTCGTGCCTCATTGTATTTCTCCGTCCCGACCTACCCTATCTGGACTTTATGACAAATTTGAACCTGAAGACAGGAATCAACTGCTGAGTACAGCGACCTTCCCTACTCAAACTTCCGCGCCAAACAATATCAATAGAACTTTAATCCCTGTGTCATTTTTCTCCCTGAGAATAGCGCCGGCGCAAATTCCCGGAAGCAGAACCGGGAAAACGACAGATCACACACCACACCGATGGCCCTGCTCTTTGGCCACCTTAAGACAAGGAGAACTTCATGAAACGCTGCTTTTTCCCGCGTGCACTTTTGTCCGCAGCGGTGGTCTCGGCGATGGGCACGACGCCCGCGGCCTTTGCACAGGAAACTTCCGCCGCCATTCGCGGTGTCGTCACCGGTGCCGATGGCAATCCCGTCGACGACGCCAGGGTTACCGTCGTCCATACCCCCTCCAACAGCCGCAGCGAAATCCTGAGCAGCGAATCCGGCCGCTTCAACCTGAAAGGCCTGCGTGTGGGTGGCCCCTATACCATTACAGTTCAGTCCGACCAGGGCGAACGGGTGATGGATGGGCTCTACCTGAACCTGGGAGATCCGCTGTCCCTGCCCATTATCCTGGGGACCGGCAGTATGGAGGAAGTCAGCGTGGTGGCCCGAATGGAAGGTGAGGCCCCTACCCTCGGGCCCTCCTCCACTTTCAACCTGGGAGTCCTGGAAAGCGCCCCGGCGGTAAACCGCGATATCCGGGACCTGCTGCGCGTGGACCCGCGTATTTACATCGACGAAGCCAATGTCGGCGCAGTGCAGTGCGGCGGCAACAGCCCACGCTTCAACAGCCTGACCGTCGACGGCGTGCGCATGAACGATAACTTCGGCCTCAACAACAACGGTTACCCCACCGAGCGCATGCCCTTCTCCTACGACGCCATCCAGCAGGTGGCCGTGGAACTGGCCCCCTTCGATGTGCAGTACGGCGGCTTCAGCGCCTGCAATATCAACGCGGTAACCAAATCCGGCAGCAATGAGTGGCACGGCTCCTTTCTCTACGACTATACCGACGACGGCTTTATGGGGGATTCCCTGGAAGGCGATGACATCGATATCGCGCCCTTCGATGAAAAACGCTACGGCGTCACCCTCGGCGGCCCCATTGTCCCGGACAAGCTGTTTTTCTTTACCGCCTACGAGAAACTCGAAGGCGTGGCCACCTTCGGCCGCGGCCCCGCCGACTCCAACGTCGCCACCCCGGTGCAGGGGGTGAGCCAGGCGCAACTGGATGAGATACTGCGCATCTCCCGTGAGGTATACGACTACGAGCCCGGCGGCCTGCCCTCCAGCCTTCCGGAAGAGGACGAAAAGCTTCTGGTCAAGATCGACTGGAATATCTCCGACACCCAGCGTGCCGCCTTTACCTACAACTACAACGACGGCTACTCCATTGCCCAGGCAGACAGTGGTTCCAGTGCCCTGGAGCTATCCAACCACTACTACGAGCGGGGCGCCGAGCTGAATTCCTACGTGGCCCAGCTGTTTTCCGACTGGAGCGATGTTTTCTCCACTGAGATCAAAATCGGCTACGCGGAGCTGGACAACCGTCAGCAGCCCCTGGGCGGCACCGACTTCGGTGAAGTGCAAATCAGTACCGCCAACGATCACGATGGCGACGGCAACCCCTCCAGCGCCACGGTATTCCTCGGCGCCGACGATTCGCGCCACGCCAACAAGCTCACCTATGAAAACCTGAACCTGAAACTGGCGGGCAGTCTTCAACTGGGAGAGCACCAGCTGTTGGCCGGCTATGAGCGCGAATCCTTCGACGTGTTCAACATGTTTATACAGGAAGCCGAGGGCGAGTACCGCTTCGACAGCATCGAGGGTTTCGAGCAGGGCATCCCCTCGAGCATCACCTACGAGAACGCCTCCGGCAGCAACGTCAAAGAGGACGCCGCCGCCGAATTCAGCTACGACATCAATACTCTCTACCTGCAGGACGAGTACATCTTCGCCAGCGTGGACCTGACCCTGGTGGGCGGCCTGCGCTACGACTGGTACGAAAGCGACGACGAGCCCAAGGAAAATCCGTTGATCGAGGAACTCTACGGCTTTTCCAACCGGCAGAACCTGGATGGCATCGACCTGCTGCAGCCGCGCCTCGGTTTCAACTGGAATATCGACGGCAATATGGAAGTGCATGGCGGCATCGGCCTCTACTCCGGCGGCAACCCCAATGTATGGATATCCAACAACTATTCCAACGACGGCGTGACCCAGATAGAAGTCCAGAACAGAAGTGGCAGCTCCGTATTCGATATGGCCTGGAACGGCAGCGGCCGCCCCATCTACGACATCCCGCAGGAACTGCACGACTCCGTGGCCGCGGGCGAAGGCCGCAACGGCGGCGTCAATCTGCAGGACCCGGACTTCGAAATTCCCTCCACCTGGAAGTACGCCCTGGGCGGCAGCTATGAGTTCGAGAGCGGCTATCTGGTTACCGCGGACTGGCTGTACAGCGATTACAAGGACGCGGCGATCATCCGCGACATTTCCCGCGAGCAGGTGGGCGCGGCCATCGACGGCCGGCCGATCTACGCCAGTGTCAACGGCCGCGACCAGGACTTTATGCTCACCAACGTAAGCGGCGATTCCGGCTATTCCAATGTGCTGTCCCTGGGACTCAGCAAGGCGTTCGACTTCGGCCTCAATGTGGCCCTCGGCTACGCCTATACCGATGCGGAAGACGTGAATTCCATGACCAGTTCAGTGGCCTTCTCCAATTACCGCTACCTGGCCACGGACGATCCGGAAAACCCGGGCACCGCCACCTCCAACTATGTGGTGCCGCACCGGTTTACCCTGAAACTGGACTATGCACGGGAATTCTTCTCCGGCTACGAAACCCGCTTCACCCTGTTCGGCGCCGCCAACCAGGGCCGCCCCTATACCTACACCTTTGCCGACGGCTCCATGTTCGGCGACAGCGTGGGCTGGGCCGGCCGCAGCCTGCTGTACGTACCTGAAGGCCAGGACGATCAGAATGTGATATTCGCGGACGGTTTCGATACCGAGGCCTTCTTCGCCTGGGTGGAATCCGAGGACCTGGACCGCGGCGGTATTGCGGAGCGCAACGAGCTGAACAGCGACTGGTGGACCCGCTTCGACCTGCGCATCGACCAGGAACTGCCGGGCTTCCGCCCGGACGACCGCGCCAAGGCCTACTTTATAGTGGCCAACCTCGGCAACCTGCTCAACGACGACTGGGGCGTGATGTACCAGGGCGGCTTCCCCTACTACCAGGCCGCGGTATCCGCCAGCATGGATGAGGAAGGGCGCTACGTGTTCGAAGAGTTTCTCGACCCGGCGGGCCAGGCCCGGGTTTCCGATGCTTCCCTGTGGCAGGCGCGGCTGGGAATCAGTTACCAGTTTTAAGCCAGTAAGCACCATGTAGGAGCGGAGGGGCGGATGGCCGCTCCACCGCTCCTACAACAGCAGGAACCCCAGGAGGACAAAACCCTGGGCGCTGATCGCTCCCGCGTGCAACGCGTAGGGGAGCTGGGTTTCACATGGTCCATATGCTCGGTGCCCGCCGCCAGTGACGATACGATTGTGGTGCCGGAAATCGGCGATGAGTGATCAATGGGAAACGCTGTACGCGGCGTGTGAATCACACGCCCCCGAGCCAGCGCTCCAATGTCTCGCGCAGGCTGTCCCGGTCCAACGGCTTGGTGAGGTAGCTGTCCATACCCGCCGCCAGGCAGCGACTCTCGAACTGCTCCTGGGTGGTGCTGGTCAGGGCGACAATCGGCAGGCGGTCACCGGGGGTGTTATCCGCCTCCCAGCGACGCAGGCTCTCGATAATCTGTGCACTGTGCTCGGTGTTCTGCTGGCAGTCCACCAACAGCAGGTCGTAATTGCCCTCCGGCAGGCGCTCCAGGGCCTCATTTATCGAGGAGGCCACCTCCACCCGGTGGCCCAGCGCCCGCAACATCTCTTCGGCGACTCCGTGCTGGTGAGTCTCCTCGATCAGCAGCAGGGATCTCTGTCGCGGTCGCTCGCCACCGCGAGAGGCAATGCGCCGGCTGACCTTCTTGGTGCCGCCGAAGAGGCGCTCGATCAACGCATTGTGCAGCTCCTTGCGGGTTACCGGCCGCGGCAGATACTGCGGGGCGGGCAGCGCCTGCTGCAGGGGGGCAAAGTCGCTCTCGTGGCCATCGCCCCCGAGACACAACAGCGGCGATTGGCTTTCGCTCTCATCGGTGAGGATAGCGCTGACGTCCGCCAGCAATTGCCGGTCGCCCATGGCTGGCACCAGCAATATCAGGCGCCCGTAGTTGAGTGCCTGTCGCAGGGACTCCTCCGCGGCCTTGCGGTTGGCGTCCGACCAGTGGTGGCTGGCCACCTCCATTCCGAAGGAGTTCAGCACCTGGACAAGGCCGGCAACAAACAGCCCTCCCTGGTGCAGGAGCACCACTTCGTGGTCCTGCAGTCGGCGGTCGGGAGTAAGGTAGGTGCGCTGGTTGGGTTCTATGGCGAATTTCATCGCCACTTGATAGCGATTGCCCTCGTCGGAGGAATAGAGCTGCATATAGCCGCCCATGATCTCCGCCAAGCCCTTGGCGATGGACAGACCCAGGCCGGTGGTCACCTGGGTGCTATCCAGGCGGGAGAAGGCGCCGAAAAGCTCGCTTTCCTCCGGCAGTATTTCCCCTTCGCCGGAATCGCGCAGTTGGATGGTCAACTGTCCCTCGGCACTGTTGATGTACTCGAAGCTTACCTGTCCCCAGAGCTCACCCCGGTGGGCAATTATGTTGGCTGAATCCACCAGGTTGCGGATCAACTGGCCGGTTCTGCGGTTGTCACCGGTGACCATGACCGGCAGGTTGTCGTCAATCTGGAAGTTCAGTTCCAGATGCTGCTGGTGCGCGGTGTCGGCCGCAAACTTGAAGGATTTCTCGATTGCCTTGACCAGGTTGAAAGGCCCCTGGCGCAGGTGGATATCCTGGCGCGCGACACGAGCGAAAAGCCCCACATTGTCCACCAGCTTCAATTGCTGGCCGCCGGTTCTCTTCGCCAGTTGGATCAGTTCGTGCTGGCGCCTGGTCAGCGGCTCCTCTTCCAGCAGGGTCAGCGCATCCATGGAGTCCGCCACCTGGCTGCGGAATTCCTGGCCGATATTGGTGATAAATTCATTGGTCAGCGCTACCGCCGCCTCCGAGTGCTTGCTCGCCGCGACCAGGTGACTGGCACGCTGCTGCAACTCGTACATGGCCGCGATGCGGTCCCAGTAGTTCTCCGATTCCCGCCGCCCCTGATGTGCCGTCAACCACACGAAAATAAAGGTCGCCGCGCCGTAGATGGTGCCGAGAATATCTCCCGACAGGAAAGCCGCGACAGCGGCGGGTAACAGGGAGGCGGAGATAAACCAGGCGAGAAAACGGTGGTAGGGAGCGAAAACGGTGGCGACGCTGGAACAGAAGATCACCGTGTACAGCCAGAGGAAGTGGGTTTCCGGGGCAAAGCCTACCAGCCACACGTGGCAGAGCAGGATTATCCCCCACCACAGGGCCCCCAAGGTGGAGGAGAGGAAATAGCGCTGGCGCCATCGGTTGGGCCCGGCGGCATAGAGACCGGCGAAGCGAAAGACATAGTAGCCCCGCACCAGGGTCATCAGCACCAGCCCGATACCCAGGACCAAAACAAGCTGCGGCGCCTCCGAGCGGAGATCCCCCAGGGCGGTGGCGATGGCAAAAGCGAGCAGGGACAGCAGCAAGCCGCGGCGGGTGTACTTGGCGACCCGCATGTCCGTGTTCCGGCATACGCGACGGTCTTTCTGGACTTTCAGTTCGGGACGGTCAAATAACGGCATATCCGCTAACCAATACCCAGTATCTCTACCAGGACTGTTTTTATAAGGAATCCGAGCAGACCCAGGCCCAGGGCGATAAACAAAATAAAGGTACCAAAGCGTCCGGCCTTGGATTCCTTGGCCAGGCTCCACACGATGAAGACCATAAAAAGGATGAGTCCGCCGACACCGAACCAGAGGGAGTATTCTTCAAACTGCTCGAATGACATGAAACCGCCCGCCTGGAAAATTGGCGCGGATTCTACAGCGATCGGTGGTCAGTTAACAGTGGCACCCAATGGCTATCATCACCGGCAACTGGTCACGGATCAGGCTCCCTGGTAGTAATCCCCGTCCTCTGCCCGGGTGCCGCAGCGCAGTCGCCGGACTTCCCGGTCGCGATAGCGGCTGTCATACCAGCAGAGCGGCAGCGCTTCTCCGGACAGGAAGCTGAGCTGGGTCTTGTCGAAGACCTCCGGATCCTGCACCTCCTCGCCCCAGAGATAGCGGCCCACAACGGTCAGCTCGTAGGGATTCGCCAGGGTGACTATGTCGGCCACTTCGACCAAGTGGTTTGTGACGGTATCTTTAAACAGCATTGTGGCATCCATTTCGTCACTTTCCCAAAGTATAGGGGTTTAAGTGCCACTTCCGTCGGACCACCCTGTTCGCTTCATACTTGGTAACCCATCAAAAGTACAAAAAAGTAGCAATATAGCAGCGATTTTTCGCCTCAATAAAACTATAAAATCGAAAAAACTTTATATTTCAACCACAGAATTATCGAAAAATAGCCTTAAGCTACTAAAGACCGACGATTGATCACCCCTCCAGGGTCAGGCGCGCGGACACCATTCCCTCCTGGGGCAACGCGTCCAGGTTGACGGTGCGAATGGTAAAGCGCTGCTGTATCAGGTTGTTGAGCCAGGGCTGCAGGTCCTGGTAGCGGGCCTGCTCTATCCACAGCCGGATGCGCCCTTCTCCCTCCGGCTCAAAGCGCCTGATGGTAATCTTGTGTTGTTCCGCGGCGGCGGTGACCCGCTGCAACAGGGTGCCCCGGGACTCCGCCGGTGTGCCCATGGAGCCGGTATCCAGGCGCTCCAGTACCGGGCGCTGGGTCTCGATCCACTGCACCAGTTGGCGCGATTTCTCCGCCTCGGCCCTGGCGCTGTCGAAGAAGTTTTTGGCGGGCATAAACAGGCCATAGACCACAAACATCCCGCCGAGAAACAGCGAGAGCAGGCCCAGGGCACGCTGGTCGTTGGTGGGCAGCGCCTGCCATTTCTGTCGCCATTGTTCGATTTGTTCTTTCATATCATGTCATGTACGTCAATTTTTGTGGCGGTGCGCGCGGCGCACCCTACCGTAGCCGGATGCGCCCGGCCACACCCTTCTCGAGTTCGTTGGCCGCCAGCAGTTCCGCCTTGTATTCGCTATCGGACAGACGCCCCACCAGGGTGTCCAGGTCGGTCAGGTTGGGGGCCTGCAACTGCAACACCATTTCCCCGCGGTTGCCGTCGAAGCGTAGGGACTGCAGCTTGAGTTCGCCGCCCTTGTGCTGGTTCCAGACGCTGCTCAGCAGTTGCATCTGGCGCCCGAAGCTGCTGCTGCCGGCGGCGGCCTGGTTGAGGTAGCCCTCGATCTGACGGCGGATATCCGCGCTGGGCCGGTCCCGTGGAAAGAGTTCCCCGAACAACGCCCGCACCTCACTCTCCGCGCCGCCCGCGCGCCATTGATAGTAGCCGCCGGCGGCCAGATACAGCACCAGTTGGAGCGCAAAGCAGGCCACCGCCGCAATCGCAGGTTTGTACCACCAGTCGCGCTCATCGCCGCCGTCGTCCAAGTGGTAATCACCGCTCAGCAGATTGGCCAGGCGATCGGGCCTGGCGCAGGCCAGCAGTTCCTCCTCCGCCGCCCGCTCGGTGCGCTGCAGGCGCTCGCCAAACAGGGACTCCAGCTCCGCCACGACCAGGGCGTCATCCCCGCCGGCACCGAGCAGTTGCAGCTCGGGTGCCGCACTCTCAGCACTCTCATCCCCGTCATCTTCACTGTCCCCGACGTCCGCCAGGTGAGCCAACAGCGGCTGCAGATGCTGGCGGTGAACGGTGAGGCCGTACCCGGCTCTGTGCCAGATATGCGCCTGGTTGCCATCGATCCACAGGGCGATATCCCGGTTCAGCGGTTCCAGCAACTGGTACTCTGGTACAACCGCTACCACCGGCCATTGCAGGCGCTCCAACTGGCTGTGCAGCGCATCCATCTTATCCCTGGCGACGGCGTACACACTGCACTGCTCCCCGCTGAGGGGCCGGCACAGGAAGTGCAGGTCCTCCACATCCTCGGCCAACCGCTCCTCCACCATGTACCCAACTGCGCTGCTCTGGCGGCGAGCGGCTTTGGGAATCGCCTCCACGCCACTCCACACCCAGTTGCCGGGGAGAAGCAGCAGCGCGCGGGCGCTCTCGGGAAAATCGAGCTGGATCGCGCCTTCCGGGTTTTCCCGCGGCTCGCGGTCCGGGTCAAAGGCACGCGCAAAGCTGTCGTCCAGGGCCACAGGGCGCCAGCCATCGCTGCACCAGCAGAGGAGGCCGAGGCCGCTTTCATCCTCCTGCAAACGCAGCAACATCAGTTGCCGTACCGGCGCCGCATCTTTTGATTCAGAACTCAAATTATCCGCCATAACTACTTGATTTTTCTTGATTTATCATTCGCAGATTCGGAAGAATCCTGCAGTAACTCCTGCATCTGGCCGGTGGAGAAGCTGCGCCGCTGGCGGTGCAAAACCTCTGCCCTGCCTTTGCCCTGGTCGACTTTCAAGGTGGTCTCCCAGTACTGGCGGTAGTCTCCGCTATCCCCCAACTGCACCGCGATCCGAGCGAGAAAGTAGCTGCTCTCGAAAACCAGTCCCGAGCCGCTGGCCACACCGTAACTGGCCAACTGGGCATAATCGCTGAAAACCGTATCCGATTCCCGCTGGCGAACAATCTCCTCAGCGTTGGCCTCCGGCTGCACCGCCTCGATCAATTCCGCCGGCGCGAAGTTCACATTGATTTTGGTGTCCGTTTCGGGGAGGGCGCACAGGAAGGGACGCAATTTCTGCCAGTCCTCCACCTCCATCCCCTGCACCGCGGCCAGTTCGGACACATCGGTGATCTGCGTATCCGGGGTGCGGTGGGCCACATCCAGCCCCAGGTAGCCATCGTCCTCGGTGCCCGGGGCCCGGGGGGTATCGTCGGCGTCCAGCCAATCCACGATCGCCCTGGCCAGCTCCGGCTTGCCGCTGACATTGCGCACGAGGCGCTCGAAAATCTCGTTTTGCCCACCCCCCTGTCTGCCCGAGCCACCTCTCGAGCCACCCGCGGTGAGATTATTCACATTAAAACATGAATGTAAGTCTTTGATCTGAATCCGGATCTTTCCATTGTCCGGATTGAATTCCAACGCTTTCTGCGCCCAGGCCTCGCCGGCGTGGTCGGCAGATGGATTCTCCGCCCGGTTACCAGCCTCCTTGTCCGCTTCCCAGTCCCGCTCCAGGGCCACCCGGGCCCAGGCTTCGGCGCCGCCGACGAACTCCGCCAGCTGTGTGTTGGCCAGCAACATACCGGTGCGCGACAGGGCGATGCGGTTGCGCAGTATGGCATGGGTTACCGCGGCGATCGCGATGACCATCACCAGCAGCACGGTGATCAGTGCAACGCCGCGCTGTTGTCTTGGCCCGGCAGTATTCACGGGACTTCCCCGCGCTGGCCGGCGTCTTTAGCGGGAGGGCTGGATAGGGGAAAGACCCGGCGCAACTCGCCGCCGGTGCGGGTCATCAGCACCAGTTCGAGAGCCTGGGGCAAACGGGTGTCCAGTTGTCCGGCGGAAGTTTGCGAGGATGCCGGCGGCCATTGGGACAGCCAGGTTTCGGTATCCGGGTCGTAATAGCGCAGGGTCAGCGCATCGACGCCGGCAAGCAATGGTTCCGCCACCGGCTCCGAGTCGGGAGCCCGGTCCAGCACCCGCCAGCGACTGCGCAGGAACAGCCCGCCGCTGTCCTCCTCGAGGTCGTTTCCGCCGGGCTCCTCCTCCAGATAACCGAGGGAGTAGCTCACACGCTGCAACTCACCGCGGGGTTCGCCGGTGAGATTGGCCGCGCCCAGGCGGGTGAACTCGATTTCGTCCGCATCGCCCCGCAGGGCCGGCTCGTAGCCCGTATAGGCATTCTTGACCGGCCGTACCGTGAGTTGGCGGAGGTCATCGTCGATGCGGTAGAAAGCCATGGACAGCCGCCTCAGTTCCTCCGCACGCCCCTCCAGTGCCCGGTCGGTGGCGTTGAAGGTGTCCAGCAGAGCGTAGGAGCCGATACTGATGATGGAGACCAGTACCAGCACAACCATGATCTCGATCAGGGTGAAGCCGGACTGATCTTTGAGTGCGGAATCATTCACCATTCCGCCCCCCCTCCGCCGCCCAGGCATCCAGGGTGAACACCGGATACTCGCCGTCCGGCCGCGCCACTTCCACGATGATATGGCGCATGCGCTCCTCGCGGGTGTCCTCCACGGAGGCGGTCACCTGCCACTCGCGCCCACCCAGTGGCACCCGTTCGGTTTTCTCCCCCACCGGCGGCCATGGGCTGCGCACGCGAATCTCAGCCAGCACTTCCTGCGCCACCCAGCTGGCGGCCAGGCGCTCCTCCATGGCTGCCTGCTGGCGCACACTGCCCTGCATGGTTTTCAGCACGCTGGCGGCGATTACGCCGAAGATCACCAGGGCGACCAGGACTTCTACCAGGGTGAAACCGGATTGTTTGAATGCGGAATGCGGACCAACCGGCAGGATTGCCGATTGGCATCGCCGAAGGCGACCCCGAAGGGGTGAAGTGCAGGGACATACTTCATGAATGCGGAATGCGGAATCGAACGGCTCGCAATCCGCGGCAGCAGGAGGTCGCAGACAGCTTTCCACCGGGCATCGGCTGATGCTCCTCCCGCTCCGGACACCATTCCGCATTCCGCATTCCGCATTCCGCATTTCCATCATTCCACCTGCCACTCCACCTTCAGTCCCGTCAGGCTGGTATAGGAAATCGACGCGCCGCGGCTGATGTCGCCGTCACTGAGCAGGAACATGGCCAGCTCCACCGGGAGGATTTCACCGCTGGAAAGCGCCACGAACTGGGGTAATTGTTCCTCCTCCTCTTTTCGCTCAGCGGCGAACTCCTTGGATTCGGCGCCGGGTATCTGGGCTTCCTCCAGCACTTCCAGGCGGATATTTTCCGGCAGTTGATGGGAGGCGAAGCGCGCGGCGCTGCGGCCCGCGGACTCGGTGTCCAGAGCCTGCCACTTCATGGCCGCGGCATCGAAACGCACCACATTGTAACCGTCACTCTCCAGCATCACCCCGTAGTGCGCCTTGTCGATCAAGGCCCGGTCCGCCACCAGCTGTAACAGGCTGGCCAGGCGCTGGACCTCGCCGGTCCAGTTGCGGTTGCCGGCCCCGCCCAGGGACAGCACAGCCATCCCCGCCAGGGTGGCGATGATAACGATGACGACCAGAATCTCGATCAGGGTAAAGCCGGATTGACGGGACCCGGGACCCGGGACCCGGGACTCGGGAGCGCGGACACGGTCCATCAAAGGCATAAAGTTCACGCGTCGCGCCCCGAGTCCCGAGTCCCGGACCTTCTCCCGGAGTCCCGAGCCCCGAGTCCCGATCTGTCCGGGGAGCGGTTCAAGCCCCCCAACTTCAAGCCGGCACGCCATCCCGGTCAAACTCAAAGATCAGCGAGCGATAGATCCGCCGCCTCACCCTCACCACCGGGCTTGCCGTCGGCTCCCAGGCTGTACAGATCGTAGGGGCCGGTGCTGCCGGGGCTGATGTACTGGTATTCATTGCCCCAGGGGTCCTTCGGAGCCTTTTTCAAATAGGGCTCGTTCCAGTTTTTCGCCTCTGGAAAGCCGGAGGGTTTGGTCACCAGTGCCTGCAGGCCCTGGTCGGAGCTGGGGTACACGAAGTTATCCATGCGGTACATATCCAGCGCAGTCTCAATGGCACGCAGGTCCACCACTGCGGCCTTCATCCGCGCCTCGCCGGTGCGTCCCAGCACGTTGGGCACCACCAGGGCGCCGAGCACCCCGAGAATCACAATTACCACCATGATCTCGATCAGCGTAAAGCCGCCGCTTTTGCGTAAATTTCTCATTTTCTCTCGCTCCCTTTACCTGTACCTGTACCTGTAAACAGGCTTTTACACAACCAGTTGATTCATGCTCATGATGGGCATCATGATCGCCATCACAATAAACAGAACGATCCCGGCCATCAGCAGCAGCATGGCCGGTTCGAACAGACTGACAAACGCGGTAACCGCCCCCTGCAGATCCTGCTCCTGGGATTCCGCAGCGCGGCGGAGCATTTCATCCAGGGTGCCCGAGGATTCACCGCTGGCGATCATATAGATCATCATGGGCGGGAAATACTCCACGTCTTCCAGCGCGCGGCGCAAACTGCCACCTTCGCGTACAGATTTCTGCGCCGCCTGCAAGCGCTCCTTGAGAAAATCGTTGCTCATCACTCCGCTGGCGATGCCCATCGCCTGCACCAGGGGCACGCTGCTGCCGGTGAGAATCGCCAGGGTACCCACATAGCGGGCGCTCTGGCCACCCCGTACCAGCCAGCCGATCAGCGGCAGTTCCAGCAGCCGGTGGTGAAAACGGTAGCGGGCCGCCGGCCGGCGCAGCACGAAGATGACCAACGCCACCAGAGCCGCCAGCGCGGGGGGCACCAGCCAGCCCCAGGCGGAAATAAAATCGCTTACCGCCACCAGTATGCGAGTGGGCAGGGGCAATACCTGGCCGGTGCCGGTAAACACCTCGATCACATCCGGCACCACATAGACCATCAGGCCGGTCACCACCAGGACACAGATGAATACCAGCACCACCGGGTAGATCAGCGCCAACTGCACTTTCTGGCGGAACTTCTGCTGGTTTTCCGTGTAGTCGCCGAGGCGCTCCAGCACCTCGTCAAGATGACCCGAGTGTTCTCCCGCTTCCACTGTGGCGCGGTACAGCTTGGGGAAGGCACGGGGAAAGCTGCCTAGGGCCTGGGCGAAACTGTGCCCTTCCAGCACCTTGCCGCGCACCGCGAGCACGATACGGCGGATCTTGTGGTTGCGGCTCTGGTTGGCGATGGCGCCGAGGGTCTCCTCCAGAGGAATACCGGCGCGCAGCAGTGTGGCGATCTGGCGGGTGAGCAGCGCCAGGTGTTTGATACTGAGGCCCGGGCTGCCGGCAAAAAGGCTGCCGCCGCTCTCTCCGGCGCTCTCCGTCGCCGGGGCCACTTCCAGCGGCACCAGTCCCTTGGCACGCAATTGCTGGCGCGCCGCGCGGGGACTGTCGGCCTCGAGAGTGCCGCGGTTCTTGCGGCCGGAATCGGTAAGGGCGGTGTATTGGAAGGCGGCCACGATTAAAACTCCCGGAGAAATTTGCCTGTAAGCAGGCTCCTACGTTCCACATTCCGCATTCCGCATTCCGCATTCCGCATTATTTATGACTCCTGCGTAACACGCACCACCTCCTCCAGCGAAGTAACCCCCGCCAATACCTTCGCCACACCGTCCTCGCGAATGCTGGAGGCCACCTTGCGCGCTTCCGTGACCAACTTGCTCTCGGAGGCGCGGTCGTGGATCAGCTGGCGGATGACATCGTTGACGGGTACCAGTTCATAGATACCCACCCGACCCACATAACCGCTGTGGCTACAGTGCTCGCAGCCGGCGGGACGGTAGATCACCGCCTCCTCCACCCCCAGCAGACGACACTCGGAGGCGTCGGCAGTGTGGGGCTGCCTGCACTTCGGGCAGAGCACCCGCACCAGGCGCTGGGCCAGGACGCCGATCAGACTGGAGGATAGCAGGAAAGGTTCAATGCCCATGTCCACCAGACGGGTCACCGCGCCCAGGGCGGTGTTGGTGTGCAGGGTGGAGAGCACCAGGTGGCCGGTCAGGCTGGCTTGAATGGCGATCTGCATGGTCTCCAGGTCGCGGATCTCCCCCACCATCACCACGTCCGGGTCCTGGCGCAGTATCGCGCGCAGCCCGCGGGCGAAGGTCATATCCGCCTTGGTGTTGACCTGGGTCTGGCCGACGCCCTCCAGGTTGTACTCCACCGGGTCCTCAACGGTGAGGATGTTCTTTTCCCGGTTGTTGATGCTGGCGAGGCCGGCATAGAGGGTGGTGGTCTTGCCGGAGCCGGTGGGGCCGGTAACCAGCAGGATGCCGTGGGGGCGTCCCAGCAGTTCGGTGATCACCTTCAGGTCGCGGTCCGCCATGCCCAGCTTGCCCATGTCCATCTTGCCCGCCTGCTTGTCCAGCAGGCGCATCACCACCCGCTCGCCGGCGGAGGACGGCATGGTGGAGACGCGCACGTCCACCTCGCGCCCGGCCATCAGCAGGGAGATACGGCCGTCCTGGGGTACGCGCTTCTCGGCGATGTCCAGCTTGGCCATTACCTTGATACGGGACACCAGCAGCGGCGCCAGCGCGCGGCGCGGCTGCAGCACTTCGCGCAGCACGCCGTCCACGCGAAAACGCACCACCAGGCGCTTCTCGAAGGTCTCGATATGGATATCCGAGGCTCCCTGTTTGAGGGACTCGGCAAAGATGGCGTTGATCAGTTTGACGATGGGGGCATCGTCTTCCTGCTCCAGCAGGTCTTCGGTCTCCGGCAGGGAGTCGGCCACCGCGGCCAGATCCAGGTCGTCGCCCAGGCTCTCGACATCGGAGAGGTTGCCGCCCTCACGGTTTTCGTAGAGGCTCTGCAGAGCGGCCTGGAAGGTCCCCTCCTCCACCGCCTCGATACCCACCGGGCGGCCACAGAGACGCTGGACCTCCGCCAGTACCGACGGGTTCAGTGGCGCGACATACTGGCAGCGGGCACCGCCGTCCACGTCGAGCAGCAGCACACGGTGGCGCTTGGCGAAGGCATAGGGCAACCGCTTTACTGCCCGGGTTGTCACTTCCGCGCTGGCCGTCATTTTTCCGCCTCTATCACCTCTGCCTCGATAACTTCCACCGGCGTCTCGCCGTCCGGCTTCACCCCCATGCCGTCGTAGCCACCGGTGGGCGGCAACAGGTCCGGCAACACGTCGCCGCGGTGCCAGTCCCAGATCAGGCTGGTCCTGTCCTTCAGATGAATCTGTTTCTCCTGCAGGTCCAGGTAGCGCTTGCGGGTCTCTTCGTAGCCGGCGATCTGGGTGGTGAGGATCTTCGGGCGTATGAACACCATCAGGTTGGTCTTGGTGACATCTTTTCTGTTATTGCGAAACAGCCGGCCGATACCCGGGATATCCCCCAGCAGCGGCACCTTGGATACCGACTCGTTGACCTGGTCCTCGATCAGGCCGCCGAGCACCAGTATGGCGCCGTCATCGACCAGCACCTTGGTGCGGATCTCCCGTTTGCTGGTCACGATATCCACCGCTCCCTCACTGCTGGGCAGCACGTTCTCCACCTTCTGCTCGATTTCCAGGGTCACGGAATTGTTGTTGTTCACCCGCGGCGTCACCTTGAGCTCGGTGCCGATATCCTCGCGCTGAATGGTGGTAAAGGGGTCACGGCTGCTGCCGGAGAGCAGTTGCTCACCGGTAACGAAGGGCACGTTCTGGCCCACCAGTATCTCCGCCTCCTCGTTGTCCAGCGCCATGATGGTTGGCGTGGAGAGGATATTGGCGTTGCTCTCCGAGGCAACGGCATTGATCGCGGCGCGGATATCGGTGCCGCTCAAATAACCCAGGTGCAGGGCACCGGCGCCGGCCAGGCTGGACAGCGGCAGGGAGAAGGGGTTCAAGGTTTCGACCACTTCACCATCCTCATTGAGAGCTCGAGTGGCGGCGTTGTTGTTCCAGCCAGCCACCACATTTTCGTTGGCGCCGGCGATCCAGCTGATACCCAGTTCGTTGCCGGTACCCTCGGTCACCTCGACGATAATCGCCTCTATCAACACCTGTGCGCGACGCACGTCCAGCTTGGCGATCACCCCTTTCATGGTTTCCAGCAGCGACGGCGGCGCGGTGAGTATCAGCGCGTTGAGAGCCTCGTTGACCTGGATACTCACTTCGACATTCGCAACCTGCTGATCCTTCTCGGTCTTCTGGATACTGCCGCTCA
The DNA here is from genome assembly GCF_051659245.1 of Microbulbifer sp. Lineage (NCBI taxonomy): Bacteria > Pseudomonadati > Pseudomonadota > Gammaproteobacteria > Cellvibrionales > Microbulbiferaceae > Microbulbifer > Microbulbifer sp. The sequence goes on along the minus strand of NZ_JBOFOC010000152.1, from coordinate 2,135 downwards.
TGCCCTCGAGAATGGGTTTCAGAGCCTCTGCATCGGCATATTGCACATAGACCACCGCGGTGTTGCCCTCGCCGTCCAGCGGCTGATCGAGGCGGGCGATCACGCTTTTAAGCTGCTGGCGGGTCACCGGGTCGCCGGTGAGCAGCACACTGTTGGAGCGCTCGTCCACGGCGATGCGCAGGGGCTGTACCTCACTGCCTGCGCTGTTCTTGCCGCCGGACTGCAGCAGTTCACCCAGCACCTGCTTTACTTCCTTGGCGGAGGCGAACTGCAGCGGCACCAGTTCAATCTCGATGGCGCCGGCGCGATCCAGCTGTTTGACCAGGCGCACTATCTGGTCGATGTTCGCGGCGCGGTCGGCGATGATCAGGGTGTTGGTGTCGGCGTAGGCCGCCAGGTGGCCGGTTTGCGGAATCAACGGGCGCAGCATGGCAATCAGTTGGGCCGCAGAGATGTTCTCCACCCGCACGGTGCGCACCACCAGGGACTCCGCCGGTGCGCGGACCTCGTCGCTCACTACCGGAATTGCCTGTTGCTTGGCCAGGGCATCCGGCACCACTTTCCAGGCCCCCCCCTGCTCCACCAGGCTGAAACCGTTGACTTGGAGCACGGACATAAAGACTTCAAAGGCCTCTTGATGGGACATGGGGTCGCCGGCAACGACGGTGACCTTGCCCTTCACATTGGGGTGCACAATGATGTTCTTGCCGGTGAAATCCGCCGCCCAGTTGATCAGGTCGCGGATATCGGCGTTGTCCAGGGACAGGGTTACCCTTTCCGGGCCTCGGGGCGACACTGCGCCTTCCGGACCCCGCGCCAATACTTCCCCTTCCGGGGGTTGAGCCAGTATTGAAGTCGATATCAACAAACCCAGGCTGACTGCGAACAGCCGTCGATAGAACATCCTCATCATTATTTATCTGGCTCTTTATTTTGTAAGTCTGAAAAAAAAATGGTCTTGGCAATCTGGCGATCAGTTTCTGCGGGCGGCCCGTCGCTCCCGAGCCAGCTCGCGCAGTTCCTCCAGGCGCTCGCGGATGGACTGCTGCTTCTCCGAGCTGCTGGCGGCGCTGCTCGCACTGGCTTCCACTGCCTGGCGGGCATAGTTGGCAATCTGTCGCATGGGAACGCTGGGCCGCCCATCCTCATCCGGATAGGTCAGCTTTTCCATTTTGCCGTTGCGCCGTAGCACAATATGGTCCACCGCCACGGAGTAAAGTTCCGCCCCCCCGGGCAGACTGTCACCGATATAGACGCGCTGGGCCGGTTTGCCCTTTTCCGCCACCAGGGCACTGGCCTTGTCCTTGGCACTGTTGTTGAGTACTCCCGACAGCACCAGGTTGAGCTGGGTGATGGGGATATTGGCCAGATCCACTTCCGGCTGCTGGGTGGTGGCCTTCACCGGGGCCCGGCCGAAGAAAGGAGTATTGGGCAGGGATTCCACCCGGCCGACAGCGGATGCCTGCACACTACGCCGGGCCAACAGCGACTCCTCGCTATTGTCGGGAACCACCAGTGCACCGTAGGCCGCCAGGTTGAGCAGCAGCCAGCCACCGACGACAGCGGCGGAAGCCAGGGTGCTGCGCGGCAAAGACTTACGCCGCCCAACGACTGCACCAATAGAGATAAAGGCTTGTTTTACTGCGGACATGAACAACCTTGTGAGTCAACTTCAACGATTGACTATATTTATCAAGTATTGACGCCTATTCTCTTTCGTCACCTCGAGAAACGCAACGTTCACTCTCTGGCGCATCATACAGCATATTATCTAACCAGACAGCATGTTATTTGATCAACACCCGACGAAACCGGCCACGATCGGCCTTCCCGGCAGAACAACTCAAATAGAAACAAAAAGGCGGCTCAATGCCGCCCGAGTGTCCTGTATGGTACTAAATAGTGATACCAGAGCCCCCCAGGTTGTCCACAGTTAGGCGCAGCTCGCAGGGAATGGTCATTCCATTTTCAAGAGCTGCAACGCGGCTGTGGGCAATCTGGGGGGCTCCCTTCGGGCGGGCCGCTAAGCAGCCATCTGCGGCGTTGCACTTGCTTGACGTAGAATGACTACGCCGGCGCAAGTGCGCCTTGCATCTGGCCGCTTAGCGGCCCGCTGGTATCACTATTTAGTACCA